>NC_018010.1:1927500-1937500 GCF_000265405.1 Belliella baltica DSM 15883
CACCATCCGGAAAGGCTAAATACTCCTGAGAGACCGATAGTGAACAAGTACCGTGAGGGAAAGGTGAAAAGTACCGTGAATAACGGGGTGAAATAGAACCTGAAACCGTGCGCTTACAAGCGGTCGGAGCCCATTAGTTGGGTGACGGCGTGCCTTTTGCATAATGAGCCTACGAGTTACTCGTCCCTGGCAAGGTTAAGGGTTTAAGATCCGCAGCCGGAGCGAAAGCGAGTCTGAACAGGGCGTTAGAGTCAGAGGCGGTAGACGCGAAACTTTGTGATCTACCCATGGACAGGTTGAAGCTCTGGTAAAACAGAGTGGAGGACCGAACCGATAAACGTTGAAAAGTTTCCGGATGATCTGTGGGTAGGGGTGAAAGGCCAATCAAACTGAGAAATAGCTCGTACTCCCCGAAATGTTTTTAGGAACAGCGTCGTGGAATGTATGCCGGAGGTAGAGCTACCGATAGGACTAGGGGGAGTCATATCCTACCAAATCCTGACGAACTCCGAATGCCGGCATATAGTAACGGCAGTGAGGGCATGGGTGCTAAGGTCCGTGTCCGAGAGGGAAAGAACCCAGACCTACCGCTAAGGTCCCAAAATTTACACTAAGTTGAACAAAGGTGGTCCAGCTGCAGAGACAGCCAGGAGGTTAGCTTGGAAGCAGCTATTCCTTTAAAGAGTGCGTAACAGCTCACTGGTCGAGCGGCAGGGCGTCGATAATAATCGGGCATCAAGTGTAATACCGAAGCGTAGGATTGTATGATAAGTACAGTGGTAGGGGAGCATTCCAATTACCGGTGAATGTGCATGGCGATGTGCACTGGAGGATTTGGAAAAGCAAATGTAGGCATAAGTAACGATAATGCGGGCGAGAAACCCGCACACCGATAGACCAAGGTTTCCTGATCAACGCTAATCGGATCAGGGTCAGTCGGGACCTAAGGCGCAGCCGAGAGGCGTAGTCGATGGCAAATGGATTAATATTTCCATACTTGATATACAGGTGATGGAGTGACGGAGTGATGAAAGACACGCCCGGTGACGGAATACCGGGTTAAAGCTTGTAGGTATTGGAGCCATAGTTAAATGCGTGGTTTTAGCCGAAGGTGATAGTACCGAGCGTCTACGGACAATCGGATAGTTGTCCTAAGTGCTTCCAAGAAAAACTTCTAGCGTTAAGCGTATATCGACCCGTACCGCAAACCGACACAGGTGGTCAAGGAGAGAATCCTGAGGTGCTCGAGTGAATCATGGCTAAGGAACTCGGCAAAATGGCCCTGTAACTTCGGGAGAAGGGGCGCCTACCCGCAGCAATGTGGGAGGCCGCAGTGAAAAGGCCCAGGCGACTGTTTAGCAAAAACACATGGCTTTGCGAAGTGGCAACACGAAGTATAAGGCCTGACACCTGCCCGGTGCCGGAAGGTTAAGAGGGGGACTTAGCGCAAGCGAAGGTCTGAATTGAAGCCCCGGTAAACGGCGGCCGTAACTATAACGGTCCTAAGGTAGCGAAATTCCTTGTCGGGTAAGTTCCGACCTGCACGAATGGTGTAACGATCTGGGCACTGTCTCAGCCATGAGCTCGGTGAAATTGTAGTCGCGGTGAAGATGCCGCGTACCCGCAACGGGACGGAAAGACCCCATGAACCTTTACTGCAGCTTAGTATTGGTATTGGGTAAACGATGTGTAGGATAGGTGGGAGACTGTGAATTGGCGTCGCTAGGCGTTGAGGAGTCGCCGTTGAAATACCACCCTTTGTTTGCTTGGTATCTAATCCCAAAACTGGGAGACATTGCTTGGTGGGTAGTTTGACTGGGGTGGTCGCCTCCAAAAGGATAACGGAGGCTTCCAAAGGTTCCCTCAGTACGCTTGGTAACCGTACGTGGAGTGCAATAGCATAAGGGAGCTTGACTGTAAGGCCGACAAGCCGAGCAGGGTGGAAACACGGGTATAGTGATCCGGCGGTACCGTATGGAAGGGCCGTCGCTCAAAGGATAAAAGGTACTCTGGGGATAACAGGCTGATCTCCCCCAAGAGCTCATATCGACGGGGAGGTTTGGCACCTCGATGTCGGCTCGTCACATCCTGGGGCTGGAGAAGGTCCCAAGGGTTGGGCTGTTCGCCCATTAAAGTGGCACGCGAGCTGGGTTCAGAACGTCGTGAGACAGTTCGGTCCCTATCTGTTGCGGGCGTGGGAAGTTTGAGGAGACCTGACCTTAGTACGAGAGGACCGGGTTGGACTGACCGCTGGTGTACCGGTTGTGATGCCAATTGCATTGCCGGGTAGCTACGTCGGGAAGAGATAAGCGCTGAAAGCATCTAAGTGCGAAACTCCCTCCAAGATGAGACTTCCAAACAGGGCCGTCAGAGACGATGACGTTGATAGGCAGCAGGTGTAAAGTCAGAGATGACATAGCTGAGCTGTACTAATTGCCCGAAAACTTACCATTGGTCTAAGCACTCAATTTTCTGCACACTTGTTATGAATTAAGATTCAAGACGCAAGATATAAGATACAAGACACAAGATTAAAGACTTGATGTTGGACACTTGATACTTGATAAGAACTTAAAAATATTAATCTCGAGAGAGAGCCTGTTGAATTTAATGGTATATCCATGTAAAGGAAACAGTAAGATTTAGGCGGCCTAGCGCAGGGGGCCCACCTCTTCCCATCCCGAACAGAGAAGTTAAGCCCTGCAGCGCCGATGGTACTGGGGTTACACCCGGGAGAGTAGGTCGCCGCCACATTATTCAGACCCTTTGGTTAAGTCCAAAGGGTCTTTTTGCGTTTAATACCTTTTGTAATAAATGACAATAGAAGCAAGATACAAGACACAAGACTCAAGTCAATCTATAAAAAGCTTGGTTTATCTTTTTAAAAGAATTAAACTTTCCCGAAATTGTAGAAAACAAGTTTTAAATTCTTTATTTAATTCACTAGTAACTCAATCAACCAAAAATTATTTAACGAAATTAACGCTTACCATAAAATCTACTCCAAGATCAATCTCTCGTAATATGTGCGAAGACCATCCGAAGTGTTCCGAAATCATATTTTCCTGGATGTTTTTCCCGAATTATTCCCAACTCACCATTTTCAATCTCAATCAGAACTGAGATCTCCTTCACTAATTCATCGGATAGATGATTAAAAATATCCACTTTTCCTGCTGTGATTCCCCTTGCAAGGTGGCTTTTAATAGTTGATTCAGCTAAACCTCTGTAAGCTGCAATTTCTGAGAAACTTTTCCCCTCTTGACTTAGTGTATAGGTAATCTCGTAGGTCTCTCCTTTTTCTAATTTGATATTGGGACTCTCTGCTTTTTTCTTTTTTCTTCCAGTTTTTCCCGAAGCAAATTTAGGATTGTCCTTGGCTGCTTGCTTAGCTTCTTGAGCTAAACTTATTCTCAGTTGAATTAGATTTCGATTAATTGATTCCATTTTACCAATCTCTTCTCCATTTAAAATTGCTGGAATTAAAAAGGTTACTTTTTGAAGTTCACTTAATTTCTTTAAAAGAATAATTTCAATTTCTGCAAGTCCTTCTAAATAGATTTTGGTTTTCGAAAACCTTTCAACCTCCGCAGCATGAAGCATGAGTTTTTGTAATAAACCTTTCAGAAGTTTAAAATAGTACTCACTTCCTTTCTCTAATCTATCCATCAAATGATTTTCTTCATTTGTCTGTAAGAGGTGAAGTAATTGCCGCTGGAATTTATAGGTATTTGAATCTTCGTCTGAAATTGACTGATGGATTTCTGGGATAGCTTTCTGCATTTCCTGATCTTCAAATTCCATACTGTTATCAGAATATTTTAAAAAGGCATGAAAGTTTTCAATGATTTCACCAAAATCAAAAGTTTTGATCAACAACTTCTGAATGTAAAGCTTTTGACTTTGAGTTAGAAGATCTTTAAGAGGGGCTTGGTTTGTGGTAGTGCCTTGTGTGAAATTAACTGCGTCACGATCAGCGCTTATTATATGCGATTGAATTCTGCTCTTTAGAGTTAATCCATCCAAACTTCGCAATCTACTCAGTGCCACGTAAACTTGACCAGGGGCAAAGGCTTGACCAATGTCAATAATGGCTTTGTCAAATGTCAACCCTTGGCTTTTATGTACTGTTACGGCCCACGCTAGCTTGATTGGATATTGCTCAAAAGTCCCAATGACTTCTTCTTGTAGTTCTTTCGTCTCGTCTTTTATCACATACCTCTTGTTTTCCCAAAGCTCTTTTTTGAGAATATATTCCACATTGTTCCCTGTCATTGTAACCTTAATTTCATCCTCCTCAATACTTTTTACAGTAGCCATTTTTCCGTTAAAAAACTCTGAAAATCCACTGCTATCATTTTTTATAAACATGATTTGAGCTCCTTCTTTAAGCTCAAGAGTTTTTGGGATTGGATAAAGATTCTCTGGGAAATCTTTTTCTACAATTGCTTCAAAAAAATGTGATTTACTTTTTAATAAAGCTAATTCTCTTTGATTGTGAGCTTCAGCTTTATTATTGTGCGTAGTAATGATAATGTTGTCTTTGAGTTTGAGGATTTCTTCTTCTGTCTTGAAGAATCTATTCAAGAAATCAATGTCTGCTTGGGTAGTTTTATTTTCTCTAAGATTATTGAGGATATTGATGAATTGATCATCTTTTTGTCTGAATATTTTATTTAGCTCCAGATATACTAATCCGGAGTTTTGGAGTGCTTTGGCTTCGAAAAAATGCATGCTCTTATAAAATTTCCCCAAAACCTGCCATTCATAATCTTTTACAATAGGAGGAAGTTGAAAAAGGTCACCTATTAGTAATATTTGTACACCTCCAAATGGTTCTTCAAAGTTTCTTTTGACACTTTTCATGCGATAATCGATTGCATCCAAAATATCTGCTCGAAGCATGCTAACTTCATCGATGATAAGTAATTCAACTGATTGGAGTACTTTTTTTCTGCTACTATTTAAAGTGTGTTTCCTTCCAAGACTATATTGTGTAAAGAAACTTCCACTATTTGTAAAATTCCCCTCAGGCTCTCTGGTAGGTAAAAATGATCCAAAAGGCAAAAGAAACTGAGAGTGAATTGTGACACCTTTTGCATGTAGTGCAGCAATACCTGTTGGAGCAAGTATCACATAGCTTTTGTGAGTTAGATCAGCCAAATTTCTCAAAAATGTAGTTTTTCCAGTTCCCGCTTTTCCTGTCAAAAATATTGGACTATTGGTACTATTAATAAAATGTGCAGCTAATTCTAGTCTGTCAGTGGTCTCAGTTTCCATAAAAATAAAATTACTATAAAATTGAAAATAGGAAGAGGAATAAACGGATAAGTTCGTAAAGTTTTTAAAAAAATGTAACTTTGCTCACTCTAGATAGTTGTCATACTAACTATTAAACAGCGAAGTAAATGTCAAAGCATATATTAGTAACAGGAGGAACAAAAGGAATCGGAAGAGCGATAATTGAGAGATTTGCTAAAGAAGGTTTTTCTGTGTCCACATGTTCAAGAAACGAAGATGATTTAGTGCAACTTAAGTCATATTTTGAATCAGAATATCCAAATCAGTCGATTTTTACATTGAAAGCTGACCTCTCTAAAAAAGAAGAAGTGATTAAATTTTCTGACTCAGTAAAATCAAAAATGGGATGTCCAAATGTGCTAATAAATAATACAGGTGTCTTTTTACCAGGAGCTATTCATTCAGAACCAGAGGGCAACTTAGAAATGATGATTCAGACGAATTTGTACTCTGCGTATTATTTGACTAGAGCTTTTACTCCTCAGCTGATTGAAAATAAATCCGGTCATATTTTTTCTATTGGTTCAATCGCAGGACTCACAGCTTATGCTAACGGTGGAAGTTACGCGATTTCTAAATGGGCTATGTTGGGTTTTACAAAATGTCTGAGACAAGAATTGAAGGATTATAACATCAAAGTTACGTCTGTTTTGCCAGGTGCAACTTTTACAGCTAGCTGGGAAGGTGTTGATATTCCCGAAGAGAGATTTATGAAACCGGAGGATGTAGCAGAATCTGTGTGGGGAGCGTATAACCTTTCTCCCAACTCTGTTGTTGAAGAGATAGTAATAAGGCCACAATTAGGAGATTTATAATTATATGGAAACGATGTCATTAATTGATAAGATTAAATATTGTAATAGTCTCACTTCTTATTCGAGAAGGAAAACAATTCCTGTAAAAGTTGGAGATGTGACCATTGGTGGAGAAAATCCCATCGTGATTCAGTCAATGACTACTGTGGATACCATGGATACACAAGGTTCAGTTGAACAATGTATTCGTATGATAGAGAGTGGATGTCAATTGATAAGAATCACGGCTCCAAGCATGAAGGAAGCTGAAAACCTTCAAATAATTAAAGATGAATTAAGGAAAAGAGGGTATACTACACCATTGGTTGCAGATATCCACTTTACTCCAAATGCTGCTGAAATAGCTGCTAAAATTGTCGAGAAAGTCAGAATAAATCCTGGAAATTACGCTGATAAAAAAAAATTCGAAGTCATTGATTATTCTGATGAAAGCTATCAAGATGAATTGGATAGAATAAAAGAGCGTTTTCTTCCTCTAGTAAAGATCTGTAAGGAAAATGGTACCGCGATGCGTATTGGTACAAACCATGGATCTCTTTCTGATAGAATCATGAGCCGCTACGGTGACACACCTTTGGGGATGGTTGAGTCAGCATTGGAGTTTCTCAGAATTTGTGAGGATGAAGAATATTATAATATCGTCATTTCGATGAAATCGTCCAATACGCAAGTGATGGTGCAGGCTTACAGGATGTTGGTTCAGAAACTTGATGAAGGTGGATTTAAACCATATCCTCTTCATCTCGGTGTAACCGAAGCAGGAGATGGAGAAGATGGAAGAATCAAATCTGCTGTTGGTATTGGCACTTTGTTGGAAGATGGTTTAGGAGATACGGTTAGAGTTTCTTTAACCGAAGATCCGGAATTTGAAGCTCCTGTTGCGCAATTTTTGGTGGATAGATATCAAGGAAGGGAAGGGCATTCAGCGATTCAAGAAATAAAAAATTATCCGATTACTCCTTTTGAATATAATAAAAGGCAAACAATTGAAGTGTTTAATTTTGGTGGTGGAAATGTTCCAAGAGTGATCACAGATATTTCTGCTATCTATCAAATCCAGCCCAAAGAAATGAAGCAAGTTGGTCACTTCTATCTTCCGGAATTAGATAAGTGGAAAATGAATGATCAAGGAGCCGATTATGTATTTTCTGGCTCGAACCCTATCCAGTTTATGCTTCCAAATGGGATGAAAGAAATTCAAGATTATTCTGTTTGGCAAAATTCAGAAGATAGAGAAAATAAGTTTCCAGCATACAATCTTAATAAATTAAAGACTGCCAATGACTTTCATTTTGGTTTGAATTTTTTATCAATATCAGATCTTGAAATTGAAGAGGCAATTGAATTTATAAAAGGCAGAAATGATTTTGTTATTATTCTTTCAAGTGAAAATTTGCATAATTATGCAGCTTTGAGAAGAGCTTTCGTTAAAATGATCGATAATGAAATTCATCTTCCAGTTGTGATCAAAGTCAAATATTCTCAGCAAACTCAAGATAAAACAATGCTACATGCAGCAACGGATGTTGGCGGGTTGTTGATAGATGGACTTGGTGATGGTGTTTTGCTTGATTTATCAAATTATGCTGATCAAAACCGAGAAACTATTCTAGACCAGATCAAGTTACATAATTCAATTAGTTTCGGGGTATTGCAAGCAGCAAGAACTAGAATGTCAAAGACTGAATATATTTCTTGCCCATCATGTGGAAGGACTTTATTTGATCTACAGGAAACTACTGCAATGATTAGGAAAAGAACCGATCATTTGAAAGGTGTTAAAATTGGGATTATGGGCTGTATTGTAAATGGTCCAGGTGAAATGGCTGATGCAGACTTTGGTTACGTTGGTTCAGGAAAAGGAAAAATCACACTCTACAAAGGGAAAGAGGTCGTAAAAAGATCAGTTCCTTCTGAGAAGGCAGTGGATGAATTGATCGAAATAATTAAAAAAGATGGGATGTGGATAGATCCTGAAGAATAATAGGGAGAATGTTGATTTCATCAAAAACAAATTATCATGGCAAATAGCAGATTAAAAGAGTTCTTTCAATTAGGTGAATTGGGCAATTACTTCGTAAGAGTATTTCAAAAGCCAGACCCAAATAAAAAAAGTAACTTTAGCTTGAAAATGATGCATGGCATCAACAAAATTTCGATTTTAATGTTTTTGGCAGCAGTTCTTATTTGGATTGCAAAAAGGTTGTTTTAATAATATTTCTTGAACCTCGTATGGATATTGGTTTTTTCAGAGAATATTGTCTTTCTAAAGCAGGTACTTCTGAGGAAACTCCCTTTGACGCAAACACACTATGTTTTAAAGTAGGGGGAAAGATTTTTGCAATTATAGATATAGAACTTTTCGAAAGTGTGAATTTGAAATGTGAACCTGAATATGCTGTAGAGTTAAGAGAGCAATATTCAGCAATTGTACCGGGATTTCATATGAATAAAAAACATTGGAACACAGTTACCTTCAATAAAGGCTTGTCTGATAGATTTGTCCTTGAGTTGGTAGATCATTCGTATAATTTAGTGTTTCAAAGTCTTCCCAAAAAGGTTAAAGGTACTATTTCCCTATCATGAGTTATTTAAAGATCAATGCCGTTCAAAAAGAATATGGGGAAGAAAAACCAGTTCTTATAAATTTTTCTTTGGATATAGATCGCGGTCAAGTTATTTCTTTGGTTGGGGAAAGTGGGTCTGGAAAAAGTACACTTTTAAGAATTATCGCTGGATTGGAGACCAAGAGCTCTGGCGAAGTCTATTTGGAAGATGAAAAAATTTTAAGCCCGAAGGAAAAACTTGTTCCAGGTTATGATGAAATACAATTGGTGTTCCAAGAGTATCATCTATTTCCAAATTCTACAGTAGAAGAAAACATAGGACGACCATTGATTCAATATGATAAAAAGTATAAAAAGCGTAGAATCGATGAGCTTTTGAAACTACTAGATTTAGAAAATTTTAGAAATAAATTGCCACGGCAATTATCTGGTGGGCAGCAACAAAAGGTTGCAATAGGTAGAGCTTTAAGTCTGGAGCCTCAAGTGATCTTACTTGATGAACCTTTTTCAAGTTTAGACACGATTCAGCGAAGAGAATTGATAAATGAGTTAAAGGAAATATTTAAAAAATTGAAAGTGACTGTTGTTTTTGTTACGCATGATTTGGATGATGCACTTCAGATGACAGATTCCTTGGTTATTATGCATAAAGGCAAACTTATCCAGCAAGGTTCTCCTGAAGAGATATTTGAAAATCCTAAAAACATCTATGCAGCAAAGCTTTTCAGTCATTTAAACTTGATACCAGAAAAGTCAAAAACATACATTCGACCTTCTGATGTTCTGATATTTAAAAGTACTGGTATGTCTGCCAAAGTATTAGAAAAGCAATACCTGGTTCACTACAACCAACTTACAGTTTCTTTATCAGACAAATCAGTTTGGAAAGTGGAAGATAAAAAACGTGAGTTTGATGTTGGTGATCGTGTAAAACTGAAATGGGACGAGCAAAAAGAATTATCTTTTTGAGAAGTTAAAGAATGTTTTCCGCATCAATTAATTCAACCCATCTTTTCATTTTTTTCTGAATTACTTTAAAGTGATGCCTATCCTCTTCGGTAATTAGTGAAATGGCTTTACCTTCGGATCCAGCTCTTCCAGTCCTGCCAATTCTATGAATATAGTCTTTTGGAGACCTCGGAAGTTCGTAATTTACCACATAAGGTAAAAATTTAATGTCAATCCCTCGAGCGGCTAAGTCAGTTGCTACCAATACTCTTAAGGTGCCATTTTTAAATTGTTTCAAGGCCTCGGTTCTTCCTCCTTGACTTTTATCTCCATGAAAAGCCATGGCTTGAATTCCATTTTTTATCAATT
>NC_018010.1:1942500-2032500 GCF_000265405.1 Belliella baltica DSM 15883
GCAAGCGAAGGTCTGAATTGAAGCCCCGGTAAACGGCGGCCGTAACTATAACGGTCCTAAGGTAGCGAAATTCCTTGTCGGGTAAGTTCCGACCTGCACGAATGGTGTAACGATCTGGGCACTGTCTCAGCCATGAGCTCGGTGAAATTGTAGTCGCGGTGAAGATGCCGCGTACCCGCAACGGGACGGAAAGACCCCATGAACCTTTACTGCAGCTTAGTATTGGTATTGGGTAAACGATGTGTAGGATAGGTGGGAGACTGTGAATTGGCGTCGCTAGGCGTTGAGGAGTCGCCGTTGAAATACCACCCTTTGTTTGCTTGGTATCTAATCCCAAAACTGGGAGACATTGCTTGGTGGGTAGTTTGACTGGGGTGGTCGCCTCCAAAAGGATAACGGAGGCTTCCAAAGGTTCCCTCAGTACGCTTGGTAACCGTACGTGGAGTGCAATAGCATAAGGGAGCTTGACTGTAAGGCCGACAAGCCGAGCAGGGTGGAAACACGGGTATAGTGATCCGGCGGTACCGTATGGAAGGGCCGTCGCTCAAAGGATAAAAGGTACTCTGGGGATAACAGGCTGATCTCCCCCAAGAGCTCATATCGACGGGGAGGTTTGGCACCTCGATGTCGGCTCGTCACATCCTGGGGCTGGAGAAGGTCCCAAGGGTTGGGCTGTTCGCCCATTAAAGTGGCACGCGAGCTGGGTTCAGAACGTCGTGAGACAGTTCGGTCCCTATCTGTTGCGGGCGTGGGAAGTTTGAGGAGACCTGACCTTAGTACGAGAGGACCGGGTTGGACTGACCGCTGGTGTACCGGTTGTGATGCCAATTGCATTGCCGGGTAGCTACGTCGGGAAGAGATAAGCGCTGAAAGCATCTAAGTGCGAAACTCCCTCCAAGATGAGACTTCCAAACAGGGCCGTCAGAGACGATGACGTTGATAGGCAGCAGGTGTAAAGTCAGAGATGACATAGCTGAGCTGTACTAATTGCCCGAAAACTTACCATTGGTCTAAGCACTCAATTTTCTGCACACTTGTTATGAATTAAGATTCAAGAAGTGAGACACAAGATTAAAGACTTGATGTTGGACACTTGATACTTGATAAGAACTTAAAAATATTGATCTCGAGAGAGAGCCTGTTGAATTTAATGGTATATCCATGTAAAGGAAACAGTAAGATTTAGGCGGCCTAGCGCAGGGGTCCCACCTCTTCCCATCCCGAACAGAGAAGTTAAGCCCTGCAGCGCCGATGGTACTGGGGTTACACCCGGGAGAGTAGGTCGCCGCCACATTATTCAGACCCTTTGGTTAAGTCCAAAGGGTCTTTTTGCGTTTAATACCTTTTGTAATAAATGACAATAGAAGCAAGATACAAGACACAAGACTCAAGTCAATCTATAAAAAGCTTGGTTTATCTTTTTAAAAAAAATAAACTTTTTTCAATTAGCTATACTCGATTTCCTAATATTAATAATTCATTAAATTTCAATTTTATTTTTAGGGAATATTATTGCAGTTTTGCACAAACAATTTTCTTCATGGCAATTTTATTGAAATCTCTCCAATTAATAGACTCTGAAAAAATTCATCCAGCTCAAGATTATCTTATCAAGGATGGTGAAGTTATTTCGGTTGATTATAGAAAAATTGATTTTGAAATTGAATCTATTGATTGTAAAGGCTTGTTTGGATCGAAAGGTTGGATTGACTTGAGGTGTATGATGGGAGAACCTGGACTAGAATATAAAGAGACTATAGAGAGTTTAGGTGAGGTCTTGGCATCTAGTGGATTCACAAAGGCTGTAATTATGCCTAATACTTTACCCACTCTACAATCCAAAAATGAAATTCGATATGTAAAAGCCAAATCTTCAACTCTTTTTACGGAATTAATAATACAAGCAGCTGCAACAAGAGATAGTAAAGGTGAAGATTTTACAGAGATTCTGGATATAAATAATGAGGGTGTGTTTGTGTTTGGTGATGGTGTTAGTCCTTTGTCCAATCCAGATAGATTGATGAAAATTTTACACTACCTCCAAAAATTTGATGGGGTCTTATTTGATCATTCCTATGATCCTTTGCTTGCGATGTTTGGTCAGATGCATGAAGGGTATGTTTCTACACGTGTCGGTATGAAAGGAATTCCTAATATTTCGGAAGATATAGCGATTCAAAGAAATATTGAGATCTTAAGATATACAGGTGGTAAATTGCATATTCAAACTATCAGTTCGTCTAAATCTGTCGAACTAATTCGAATCGCTAAAAAGGAAGGTTTAAACATTACCGCTGATGTATCAATCTATCAGCTAATTTTCTCTGATTCGGACCTTGATAGTTTTGATTCAAATCTCAAAGTGATGCCTCCTTTTAGAAGTACTGCTGATAGAAAAGCCTTGGTGGACGGACTTATCGATGGCACAATTGATGCGATTGTATCAAATCATCAACCACAGGATTTTGATTCTAAGCACATGGAGTTTGACTTAGCCTCATTTGGAATGATAGGGTTGCAAACTTTTCTTCCAGCAATGGTGAAATTAGCTGATGAATTAACATGGCCATTATTAATCAAGAAAATAACTCAAGGACCAGCTTTTGTATTGAAATTGAAGAATTCAAAGGGGATGGGTTTAACAATTTTTGATCCAAAGGAAAAGTGGGTTTTTGATCAACAAAGTAATTTGTCGCTTTCAAGAAATACTCCTTGGTTTGGCAAAGAACTTATGGGAAAAGTCAAATATTCTTTTAACGGCTCACAATTCAAGCGATTTTAAATGAACAGAAAACTTCTTGCATCTTACAAATTTGGATTAATTGGCGGAGTATTTTGTGTCGCGGCATTTGTGGTTTTTAAATTGCTCGGTATGGATCCAACCAAACTGAGTATGTTATTTGGGTATTTTTTGATTCCTTTTTTCTTATTCATTGGAATTAAATTCTATAGGAATCAAGGTAATCATGGGCTTTTAAGTTTTTCAGATGGGATGTCTGTTGGGTTTTTGATTTATTCAATAATTGGTTTGGTATCAGGGCTTGGTATATGGATTGTTTTAATGTTATCTCCGTCTCTTTACGCTGAGATTAAAATGCAAAAGATAGAAATTCTCAATAAAAACAAGGATCTAATTGTCGAACAAGTAGGCCTAAAATCATTTGAAACTACGAGCGAAAGTTTATTGAATATGACAACGCTTGATATTGCTACAAATGATTTTATTTGGAAAATTATCCCAGGTCTGTTTTTTACAATTATTATTTCTATAATTTTAAGACGAAATTTTAAATAACCACAGACATGGAAGAAAAACTTACTTTAGGAGACTCTGTTAAAAAATGGGGTGTAATTTATGGACTTATTGGATTGATTGTAGCTTTATTGTCAGCTATTTTTGATTTCCAATCTATGGGTGTAGCTGGATCAATTATATCTAGCTTATTAAATATTGGGATTGCCTTTGCTATCTATTTTCTATCTACCAAAGAATATAGAGAATCAAATGACGGGATATTATCCTTTGGTCAAGGCTTTAAGATTGTAGCGTTGGTTGGTCTATTAGGAGGCGCAATTAGAGCTGTTGGGTTTTATGTGTACATTAAATTCATCGATTCCACATTTATGGATAGAGTTTTGGAAGCACAAATTCAGGCTCAAGAAAATATGGGAGCATCTTATGACCCAGACGCTGTACCAGAATTCATGAAATTTTTCCAGACAACAGAGTTTATGGGAATAGCTTCATTTATTGGAGCCGTATTTGGATTTTTGATTCTTGGACTTATTGCAGTGGCAATTAACAAAAGAACAGAAGATTACTAAGAGATAAAATGATTCAGATTTCCGTGATAGTACCTGTTTTTAATGAACAGGATTCTTTGCCAGAATTGAATAATTGGATTAGCCGGGTCATGCATGACCACGGCTTTTCTTATGAAATCATCTATATTAATGATGGTAGTACAGATGATTCATGGAATGTGATTTGTGAACTCTCATTGGTAGATAAATGTATAAAAGCTGTCAATTTTACCCGGAATTATGGTAAATCAGCAGCTTTGGATATGGGGTTTAGCAAGTCTAGTGGTGAAGTAGTCATTACTATGGATGCAGATTTGCAAGATAGTCCTGATGAAATACCTGGTTTGTATGAAATGATTACTAAAGAAAACTTTGATATTGTTTCTGGATGGAAGAAAAAGCGATATGATCCCATTTCCAAAACTATACCATCTAAATTTTTTAATGGAGTGACAAGGTGGATCTCAGGAATTAAGCTTCATGATTTCAATTGTGGGCTGAAAGCTTATAATAAAAGAGTTATTAAAAATATTCATATCTATGGTGAAATGCATAGATATATTCCTTTGATTGCAAAATGGAATGGTTTTGCTAAAATTGGTGAAAAGGTAGTAGAACATAGAGCAAGGAAATATGGAGAAACTAAATTTGGAATTGAAAGATTCTTAAATGGCTTTTTAGATTTGATATCTGTTTCGTTTGTTAATAGGTATAAAAAGAAACCAATGCATTTTTTCGGTTTGCTAGGAACAATTTCTTTTTCTTCAGGATTTTTAATTACTGTTTGGCTGATTTTCCAAAAAGTATATGGCTTGTATATGGGTAGTAAAGTCAGAGAAATAACTGAGCAACCCTTATTTTTCTTAGCATTGGTTGCATTGATAGTCGGAGTGCAGCTTTTTTTGACTGGATTTATGGCTGAAATGATGACGTCAAACAGTTCCCGAAAAGCTGATTACAACATCAGCGAGCAAATCAATTTAGAGGACTAATGTTCTTTTCAGTTATCATACCTGTTTATAACAGACCTAACGAGATTAAAGATCTCCTTCAAAGTCTTATCCTACAGGATTACAATAAATTCGAAGTGGTAATTGTCGAAGATGGTTCAGAGATTAATTGCAAGGATGTTGTAGATGAATTTAATAATAGATTAGAAATTCAATATTTCTATATCTCGAACGTAGGACAAGGTTTCGCTAGAAATTTTGGAATGGAAAGAGCTAAGGGAGATTTTTTTGTATTATTTGACTCCGATTGTATTATTCCTCAAAGCTTTCTTTTCAACCTTTCGAAAGCAATTCAGCAAAGAAATCTTGATGCATATGGAGGTCCTGACACAGCAGATAGTAATTTTTCATTTCTTCAGAAAGCAATGAATTATAGCATGACATCTGTTCTCACCACAGGAGGAATTCGGGGTAAACTAAAAGATAAAAGCAAATATCAAGCTCGTGGATATAACATGGGTCTTTCAAAAGCTGCATTTTTAAAATCCAAGGGTTTCGTTGATCCAAATAGAGGTGAAGATATCGAATTGAGTATTCGACTTAAGAAGCTAGGATTTAAGCTTGAACTTGTTGAAGATGCTTATGTATATCATAACCGAAAAAACACATTGTTGAGCTTTTTCAAGCAGGGATTTTCTTTCGGTCAGAATAGGATCAATGTAAGTAGGTATCATTCGGAAGCTCTGAAGATAGTGCATTTTATGCCAATGGCTTTTTTGTTCTTGTGGTTCGCCTTGGCATTGGCTGTTTTTGTTCTACCACTTACTAATTATTTTCTAATCGCTGGAATTTTGATTTTTGCAGTTTGGAAAATTGCAATATTTCTTCACGCCTCATTGCAATATAAATCAGTTTTGATCGGTTTTCTTTCGATTATAACTTCGTTTGGTCAGTTGAGTGCTTACGGAATGGGACTGATGACAGAAGGTCTTAAAAAAATATTCAAAGGCTAGCCTTTGGTGCAATAAAAGATAATTTCATTTTTGGGGAGGGCGTATTTTTGAATAATCGTTTCATCCAATGATTTCACATAGTGATCTTCTTTGACAATTAAACCTGATGCACTTAGCCTCTTTGCGTAATCTTTGCCGTATTTTCTTACATGATCTCTTTGTCCAAATATACGCTCTCTCTCAGCAGGATTTGTAATGGTCTTGTCTTCTAATGTATTTTCTAGATCGTAAACAGGAGATTGGATGATCCCCCATCCGTCTTTTTTTAGCACTCGATTAATTTCTTTGCAAGCTAAAATATCGTCTTCTACATGTTCCATTACATGGTTACAGAAAACCACATCAAATGAACAGTCTTCAAATGGTATTTGATGCACGTCCATTTTAACCTTAGCTAGAGGAGATTCAATATCTCCAGTTATGTATTCCAAGTTTGAAAGAGAGTCCATTCTATCAATAAAACAAAGTTCTGGCGCAATATGAAGTACTTTTAGAGGCGAAGTGAAGAAATTGGTTTTTTCCTGTAAAAATAACCACATAAGTCTATGCCTTTCTAATGCTAGGCAATGAGGGCACAAGGCGTTTTCTCTGGCTTTTCGGCCATAAGGTAGAAATTTCCTGAACTTTTGTTCACAAACATTGCAACTCACATTTTCCCCTTTGTAAAAGAATGCTATTAGGCGTAAAAAAAAATGAGATACTAGTTGTAGGTATTTTCTAGGGATGTATCTAATGACGAAACTGACTAAGGATTTCATGAATAACGGTCGTACTTAAAATTTTTTAATTCAGGATAAAACATTGCAATTTAGTCAATGTGGAAACAAAAATCTCTATGATCCACTATTCTTTGGGTACAGAATAGACTTTTATGTTAGTGGTGCTATTAAATGCTTATTGGATGATTTTTGAAAATCCAAAAGTCTAACTTTGTATATTAAAAATGCTAAAAAGATAATGAAAAATAAAAAAATATATATAGGGATAGTAGTGGTTTTGCTACTTATGATAGTCATCTGGAAGTTTTTTTCGGGATCCTCTAGCGAAGGTTTTGATATCATGGCAGACGTAAAAAAAGGAGATTTTAGAGTAGAAATTACAAGTTCGGGAGAATTAGAAGCTTTGAAGTCAGTTGAGGTTTTAGGTCCTTTAGAGGCAAGAAGATTTAGAGTGAATAATATCACGATTGAGAGTATGGTGGATGAGGGTACAGTTGTTAAACAAGGTGATTTGATAGCTGAGTTGGATAAATCTGAAATGTTCGGGAGAATAGAAGATAGACGAATAGAACTAGATCAAAGTAGGGCTCAATATGAACAAATTCAACTTGATACATCTCTTGTCCTACGTCAGGAAAGAGACAATATGATCAATTTGGAATATATTGTTCAAGAGCGCAAATTGGTTTTAGAGCAATCTCAATTTGAGCCACCTGCAATTATAAAGCAGAATGGATATAATGTAGAAAAGGCAATTCGTGATTTAGAGCAAGCTAATGATCGATATAAAGTAAAAATTCTTCAAGAAAAAGCAAGAATGGCAGAAGTAGCTGCCCGGGTTAGAGAGTATGAGAACGAGTTGGCTCAAATGCAAGAAGTCTTAGAAAAATTCACAGTTAGAGCTCCTCAAAATGGGATGGTAATATACCAATCTGGAAGAGGAGGGAAAGTAAAGGAAGGTTCTCAAATCAGCGCTTGGAACCCAGTTGTGGCGACACTTCCAGATCTTTCAAGAATGAGAAGTGTAACTTATATCAATGAAGTAGATATAAGAAAAATTAAAGTTGGTCAAAAAGTAGAAATTGGTCTAGACGCATTTCCTGACAAAAGACTCACTGGAACGGTTACAAGAGTAGCTAATATAGGTCAGCAAAGACCAAATTCAGATGCAAAAGTTTTTGAAGTTATGGTGGAAGTGAATGAAAGCGACCCAACCTTAAGGCCGGCAATGACTACAAGTAATACAATCATAGTAAATAAAGTTGAAAACGTGATGCATGTTCCTTTAGAGGCTGTAAATGTTCATAACGACAGTATTAATTATGTTTTTCTCAAAAATGGAGTTAAACAAGAGGTTTTGTTAGGTATGGCAAACCTCAATGATATCATTATCGAAAGTGGTTTAAATGAAGGGGATAGAGTATTTTTATCAACTCCTGAATTTGCAAAAGATGCTCCTGTAAAATTGTTGCCAGAGCTCAATGGCAAAAGGATTGAAATTTATAATGAAGCTGCTGGCATCAAGGCGGAAGAGGAAAAAGACGCTCCGAATCAGACTAGAAGAAGGGGGAATCAGTGAAAAAGCCGTACATAAATGAACGATTATTAGCAAATTTCTCGATTGCACTAGAGGCTGTAATTGCAAATAGATTGAGGTCTTTTTTGACAGCTCTAGGAATTATCTTTGGTGTAGCTGCTGTGATTGCCATGATGGCAATTGGAAATGGAGCTCAACAAGAGATCTTAGAACAAATCAAATTGGTTGGAGTAAATAATATCGTTATTGAACCAATTAGCGAGCAGTTTGAAGAAGACCTAAGCGAAGAGTCTGATCTAGGAAAGGAAAAAAGAAAATTTTCCCCTGGTTTGAGACTGATTGATATCAAGGCTATTGAAACAAATATCCCAGGAATAGCGAAAATAAGCCCTGAAATTGTTTTAGAAACTAATATAGTTTATGGGGGTATAAGAAGATCGGCCAAATTGGTTGGGATTAAGCCAGCCTATTTCGATGTGTTGGATTTTAAATTAGGTGAAGGGAGACTTTTTAGTGAATCAAATGAAATCAAAGGTGATCCAGTTTGTATTATAGGGAAAGGTGTACAAAGGAAGTTTTTTCCAAAAGAGAATCCCATTGGTAGAAAAATTAAAAGTGGAAATCAATGGCTCGAAATAATAGGAATCATGGAGGAACGCTTTGTTTCAGAGCAAAGTATTTCTAAGCTAGGAATCAGAGATTTTAATATGGACGTTTATATTCCAATTCAAAGTATGTTGGTCAGGTTTAAAAATAGAGACCTTGTTACAGGATTTGATTTGGAAGAAGAATCTGGATCACAAAATCCAAATTATCATCAAATCGATAAACTTGTGATACAGGTCTCCGAAAGTGAATCATTAAACCCAACAGCAGAAGTAATTTCTAAGCTTTTGTCTCGAAGTCATAATGGCGTCGTTGACTTTGAAATTACTATTCCAGAGCTTCTTTTGAAGCAGCAACAGCGAACCCAAAATATCTTTAATATTGTCCTTGGGGCGATAGCAGGTATTTCATTGTTAGTTGGTGGAATAGGGATTATGAATATCATGCTAGCTTCTGTGATGGAAAGAATAAAAGAAATCGGCCTAAGGCTTTCGTTGGGAGCAAAAAAATCCGATATTGTCAACCAGTTTCTTTTCGAATCCATCATGATCAGTGTTTCGGGTGGTTTGATAGGAGTGATACTTGGGGTAGTATTGGCCTATTTAGTCTCTGTTTTTGGAGATTTCCCTACAGTAGTATCTTTTACTTCTATCGTGCTATCCTTTGGAGTTGCTGCGACTGTGGGTTTGATTTTCGGAATTGCACCTGCCCAAAAGGCAGCAAGTCAGGATCCAATAACTTCTTTAAGATATGAATAGAAAATTAACACTTTGCATTCTAGTATTAGGAATTTACCTTTCTACAAATCATGCAGTTTTTTCTCAACAACAATTAGAATATACGCTTGAGGAAATCGTCGCAAGAGCAAAAAGCCAATCACCAGCTGCATTAAGTGCAGAAACCAGAAAAGAAAATAGGTTTTGGCAGTATAGGTTATTTAGATCTAATTATAATCCTCAGTTAAGAATTGGAGGTACAATACCTGGTTTTAGACAGACTTTCAATAATGTTGAACAACCTGATGGTACATTTATTCCTCGTGAAATTAGACAAAATTTAATGGATTTTGAGGTTGGACTACAGCAGGAAATAGCTGCTACAGGGGGGACAATTTCTGTTAATTCTTCTACAAACAGGTTTGATAACTTTATAGCTCCTCCAGGAACACCCCAAACTCAATGGACAGGAGTTCCTGTGAATATAAGGCTTAGTCAACCGATATTTAATTTTAATAGACTTAAATGGGATAAAAAAATTGAGCCTTTGAGGTTTGAAGAAAGTAAAAGAGAGTATGTAGAGGAGATGGAAGGAATTAGTAGAATTGTCTCTTCCCTGTTTTTTGACTATCTAGACGCGCAAGTTAACTTGGATATTGCAACTAAAAACTTGAGAAATTTTGAAGATATTTACAAAATTGAGCAGGGGAGATATAATATTGGAACAACTTACGAAGATAAGTTACTTCAAGTAAGGCTACAAGTATTGCAAGCACAACAGCAATTAGCACAAGCGAAATTGGATATGGAAGAAAGGTCATTGAGATTAAAATCCTATATAGGACTTAATGAGACCACTGATTTAGTTTTAGTCCCACCTGCAATTATACCTTCATTTGATGTCCCAGTTAATGAAGCTCTAGAAAGGGCTTATGAAAATAGAGCTGAAGCATTGGGCTTTAATAGAAGAAGAATTGAAGCAGATGCTGAGATAGCGAGAGCAAGAGGTCAAAGATTTGATATGTCAATCAATGCTTCATATGGACTAAACAATGCAGGATTAGAATGGAGAGATATTTATTCAGATCCAAATAGACAAACTTTAGTGAGTTTGGGATTTTTCATTCCAGTTTTAGATTGGGGGAGAAACAAAGCAAGGATGGGTCAGGCACAAGCTTCAAAAAAATTAATTGACTATACTCTCGATCAAGAAATTATCAACTTTGAGCAGGAGATTTTTACAAAAGTGAAGAATTTCCAAATGTTAAAAGATAGAATGGAGATCACTAAACTTTCTGATGAAGTCGCGGATAAGAGATACGAGATCTCCCTTCAAAGATATCAAAGTGGAAATGTGACGATTACAGATTTGAACATTGCCCAGCAAGAAAAAGATTCAAACAGAAGAGCTTTTATCCAATCTCTAAGAGATTATTGGACGGCTTATTATGAAATGCGTGAGTTGACACTTTATGATTTTGAGAATAAGAAGTTATTATATAATGAAGAAATAGATTAATGAACATTTTATTGGTTAACTAAAAAATATTTTTTATTTTTATTAATATTAACATATTAAAAAAAAAATGAAAAATTCTAAAAAATTATTATTACTCTCTCTATTCCTTATTTTTCAAATTTGTTTTAGTTTCACGAAATTGAACGCACAGCAAACAGGAGGTGATTTTGGTTTACAAATCACAAATGATTTACCAAGTGGTTATAATCTTATAGAGGTGAGAACTCAATATTACATTTCTTATTCTTTTGACTTTAATCAAAATTTAATTATTAATAATATATCTTTAAATGAACCAATTTTATCTAAAATAGAAGTTGATCAATATTCTCCAGTATATGATTGGTCAGTAACAATAAGTGACTTTACATATGATATATTTGGAGAAAATCAAGTTGTATTTTCTTATAGTTTGATAGTAGAAGCAAAAGATCCGTTTAATAATTGGAGATATTACTGGAATGAGTTTTTACAACAAAGGATTGTTACAATCCAATAGTTATTAGTTTCAAATAAGTATTTTATAAATTAAAACATAGAAATCTAACACTTCTATAAAGTTAAGACCAAGATTCTAAGAATCTTGGTCCTTTAGCTTTTGTAGTCTTTTTGCTTTTTTCAAAGCTTCATAAATGATCCATTCGATCTGTCCATTGGTGCTACGGAATTCATCTTCTGCCCATTTTTCCACAGCCTGCATCATCTTTTCATCTATTCTTAGGGCAAAGGGTTTTTTAGCCATGACTTATTTCTCCTCCCAGGATTTTAAGATCTCTTCAATTTCAAGTTGCTTGTGTGTACTGAAAACATACTTTTTATTTTTTGTTTCCACTATAAAGATATGATCTGAGAAATAAATGTAAGCTTTGATTTTTCTTGAAAATCTTACTCCAATTCCGCCATACTCAAGAAGACCATCTGATTTTTTAACATACACATTTTCTATTTCTTCTTTTTTAAACTTTGTCCACTTATTAAAGATTGGAGGATTTCTAAATGAAATGCCATAATCATCAACCCTCAGATCAAGTCTCATATTGAAGATAAGTGAAAATGCACCTATCATTATTGTTCCTATTATCAAAAGCATTTTCCATCCATCTTCACCTAGATTTCCAGTAAAATAGAAAACAGTGAGTAAGATTAGTGTGGGCAATTCAATTAATATGATTGCCCACATAATAATGCTTCCACGAAAATCTTGCCTCTCGTTAAGGACCATCTTTTATTGATTCAAAGTTCCTACATTCAACACAGGGCTTGCAGCTCTATCCGAACACAAGACCACCATCAAGTTGCTGACCATAGCTGCCTTTTTCTCCTCTTCAAAATCTACAATACCTTTTAATTTCAAATCTTCTAAGGCCATCTCTACCATACCCACAGCACCATCTACAATTTTCCTTCTCGCTGCCACAATGGCTGTTGCCTGCTGCCTCTGAAGCATAGCTGAGGCAATTTCTTGTGCATAGGCAAGATGAGAAATTCTTGCCTCTATGACTTTGATGCCCGCATGATGCAAGCGTTCTGAAATTTCAGCTTCTAGAGAATGATTGACATCCTCAACCCCTGAACGTAAAGTCACCTCAGCATCTTCAGCTTCAAAATCATCATATGGATATTTGCCCGCCATTTTCCTTACAGCGGCATCTGACTGTAAGTGTATGAAATTTTCGTAATCTTCAACTTCAAAAGTGGCTTTGAAAGTATCTTCAACCTGCCAAACTACTATGGTTCCTACCATAACCGGGTTTCCGATTTTGTCATTTACTTTCAAAGGCTTGTTTTCAAAATTTCTTACACGAAGAGATATTTTATTCTTGGTCATAAACGGATTGACCCAAAAGAAACCATTCGCTTTCACAGTTCCTTTGTAGGCACCGAATAAGATCAGAACCATGGCTTTGTTAGGTTGAAGTGTAAAAAAGCCAGGAAGGGTCAAGATAAATCCCAAACCAAGGGGAAGCCCGAGAATATAAATCTCGTTGATAAATGAAAATACCGTGGCTGGAATCAGGGCTATCGCCACGAATACCATCAAATAGCCAGAGAAGGGTTTTACGATTTTTTCCATATTGTAATGATATTATTTTGATATCATTACAATATACAATTTTTATTGAAAAAGGTTACTAATTTGAAACAAAATGTTTTTTTTTCGTTTGTTGATTATAGTACTTAATTTTATTTCTTATGACTAAAAACACAATTTTATTTAGCTTGCTTTTTTTTGTATTAGCTTTTCACTCTTTTGGACAAGGGGTAGATTTTCAGTCAATAACAATTAAAGAGGCTTTAAAGAAAGCTAGAGAAGAAAATAAACATGTCTTTGTAATGTTTGGCACAACTCATTGCGGGTATTCAATGCAGGCTTTTTTTAAATTGGGAAATAGTAAAGAAGTTGGAGAGTTTATGAATGATAAATTCATCAATGTAGCTTATGCTAACCCAGAAGGAATAAAAGCGAAGACAATGGGTGAGTTGTTTGAATTTTCTACGTCAGAATCTTTTGTTAAACTAGAAAATAATGAAGAGGTCTTGTTTACCAACTATTTTGTTTCTCCAAACTTCTTATTCCTAGATCCTGAAGGGAATATCACGTATTTTTTTACAGGCAGTAGAAAAATTGAAAAAAGAATCATGAAAGCAGCTCAAAAAGGGCTGAACTCAGAGATGCAAACACCTTTGTTATTTAGAACATATTTCAATAATAAAATGTATCCAAAAACTAAACGTTCTCTAAGAATGCTTTCTGAAGGGATGCTTGTCTACCATCAATTGGAGATGCCTGAAAATTTGGATTATTCAGATCCACAATCCATTTCTTGGGGTGATATCATTCTCCCGAAAGAAAATCAAGCACTTGCAACTAAGCATTTAGAAAATTCATTAACAAAAGGAGATCATTACTTTAATCAATTTTTAGCAGCTGTTATATACGACAAAACTGGAAATCCTGAAAAGGCATCTGTCTATGCCCAAAATGCAATCAATAATTATCCAAAACACTGGTCTAAGAAAAAAAGAGAATTGATAGATGAACTACTTAAAACTCAATTTTCTCTGGACTAATTTCTACTGCAAAAAATACCCCATCAAGAATCTCTTGATGGGGCGTCTTTGTACTTCGAATATTTATGTAAGCATCGCTCCATCTACCTGAAGAACTTGGCCTGAGATATAAGAACTCATATCTGATCCTAAGAATACACAAGCATTTGCTACTTCTTCAGGTTGGCCGCCACGCTTCATTGGAATTGCATCTCTCCAGCCCTGAACAGTCTTTTCGTCAAGAACAGCAGTCATTTCTGTTTCAATAAATCCTGGGGCTACAGCATTACATCTGATATTTCTAGAACCTAATTCCAGCGCTACTGACTTTGTAAAACCTACGATTCCAGATTTGGAAGCGGCATAGTTTGCTTGTCCTGCATTCCCCTTGATGCCTACCACAGAAGTGATGTTAATGATTGAGCCTGCTTTGGCTTTCATCATGGTTCTCGTAGCGGCTTTGACAGTGTTGAAACAAGACTTGAGGTTGACATTGATCACTTCGTCCCAAGCATCTTCCGTCATTCTCATCAAAAGGTTATCTCTGGTGATTCCTGCATTATTGATCAAAATATCCAAGCCACCGAATTCAGAAACTACAGCATTCACCAATTCATCAGCAGCAGCAAAGTTGGAAGCATCAGATTTATAGCCTTTGGCTTTGATACCAAACGCCGCTAATTCATTCTCCAATGCTTGTCCTTTTTCAACACTTGACAAATAAGTGAAGGCGATATTTGCACCTTCTTGTGCATATCTGATGGCAATGGCTCTTCCTATACCTTTTGATGCTCCCGTTATCAGAGCTGTTTTTCCGCTTAGTAATCCCATGGTTTAATTTTTAGAGTGAAAATCAAAGTTTAAAATTAAGAAAAAAATAAGTCGTAGAGGAAAGTTCGCTCGCAAAGTTTGCAGAGGAGCAAAGGGACGCAGAAATAAAAGGGAATATTTGGAAAATATTTTTGATCTATACATCCTTAGGATTTTGTAAAAAAAATAAAATTCTGTAAATTACTTTACTAGTTTAATTTCAATCTTTGATAATTTTTTATGACGGAGAACCAGATTTCGAATTTTGTCATTGGTAAAGCTATTTATATTCATCGAAAGCTTGGTCCTGGTTTGCTTGAAAGTGCTTATGAAAAAATTTTAGCGCATGAACTTCATAAGGAAGGTTTTGAAGTGGAATCACAAGTGTTATTACCAGTTGAGTGGGATGGATTGAATATTGGCAAAGCTTACAGGATTGATCTTTTAATAGAAAGAAAAGTAGTAATTGAATTAAAATGTGTAGATGAAGTTTCTAAAGTGCATTTTTCGCAATTATTGACTTATCTAAAACTTTCAGATTTTAAACTTGGGCTAATTATAAACTTCAAAACTGATTTGTTAAAAAAAGGAATTCATAGGGTAGTAAATGGATTAAAAGATGATTTTGAATGGTAACCATTTATCAAGTATGTGTTTTATGTCTAGTATAATCATTTGAACTCTCTCTAATTTTTAAAAATTGACCTCTTTAATATTAGCACCTTTGAAATTTTTACATAGACTTTGATTTGCAGGGAAACTTTGCGGGCTTTGCACCTTTGCATTCCTTTGCGGGAGACCCTTTATTTGCTTCTACCATAATTTTTTTCTCTCCTTAAAAAGCTTATTTTTGCATAGCTTATTTGAAAATTAAACCTTAAAAATATGTCTTCAACGAAATATGATGTGATTGTAGTAGGTACCGGTCCAGGTGGGTATGTTGCGGCGATTCGTGCAGCACAACTGGGTCTTAAAACCGCAGTAGTAGAAGCTGCCGAATTAGGTGGAATTTGCTTGAACTGGGGTTGTATTCCTACCAAAGCATTAATAAAAAGTGCTCAAGTATTTGAATATATTAATCATGCGGAAGATTATGGAATCAAAGTGAAAGACGCTGAAGTGGATTTCAATGCCATGATCAAAAGAAGCCGTGATGTTGCCGGCGGAATGTCCAAAGGCATACAATTTTTGCTCAAAAAGAATAAAATCGATCAACTTTTAGGCTGGGGAAAAGTTCAGCCAGGTAAGAAAGTAGAGGTTGAAGATAAGGATGGTAAGAAGACTGTCTATGCTGCTGACCATATCATCATTGCTACTGGTGGTAGAGCTAGAGAACTTCCTGCTTTGAAGATTGACAATGAAAAAATCATCGGTTACAGAAAAGCAATGACCTTGGATTCAAAACCATCCAAAATGGTCGTTGTTGGTTCTGGTGCCATTGGAGTTGAGTTCGCATATGTTTATAATTCTATAGGTGTCGAAGTGACTATCGTAGAGTTTTTGGATAGAATCGTCCCTAACGAAGATGAAGAAGTATCTAAAGCTTTAGAGAAAATCTATAAAAAGGCAGGTGTCAAAATCATGACAAGCACAGAAGTGACTGCTGTAGATACCAAAGGAAAAGGCTGTAAAGTTACAGTAAAAGATAAAAAAGGTGCTGAATCTACTATAGAATGTGATGTTGTCCTTTCTGCAGTTGGCGTTGTTTCCAATGTTGAAAATATTGGATTGGAAGATGTTGGGATTTTGGTAGAAAAAGGTAAGATTAAAACTGACGAATTCTACAAAACCAATATGCCTGGTTATTATGCAATAGGCGATGTAGTAGCTGGTCCAGCATTGGCTCACGTAGCATCTGCAGAAGGTATTATTTGTGTGGAGAAAATAGCAGGTCACCATCCTGAAGCATTGGATTACAACAACATTCCTGGATGTACTTATTGTATTCCTGAGATTTCATCTGTTGGATATACAGAGGCGCAAGCTAAAGAAGCAGGATATGAATTGAAAGTTGGTAAATTCCCATTCTCAGCTTCTGGAAAAGCATCAGCTGCAGGAGCAAAAGATGGATTTGTTAAATTGATCTTTGATGCGAAGTATGGAGAGCTTCTTGGAGCACATATGATCGGAGCCAATGTGACCGAGATGATTGCTGAAATCGTAGCTGTAAGAAAACTAGAGACTACGGGAATGGATCTTGTGAAGACAGTTCACCCTCACCCAACCATGTCAGAAGCAGTGATGGAAGCCGCCGCTGCTGCCTATGGTGAAGTGATACATTTGTAATTGATCAGAATTAATTTTAATATTATAAGCACAAGACGAAAACAATTGTCTTGTGCTTTATTTTTATAGGATAGTTTACATAATTAAAAGGCAACTTTTGGAAGAAGAACAGTTGATAGCAGGATTGAGAGCGCAAGACCGAAAGACGGTGGAGTATTTATATGACAAATATTCAAGAGCACTCTTTGCCGTGATTTCCAGAATTATCATTGATAGAGATATTGCAGAGGAAGTTTTCCATGATGCCTTTATCAAGATAACGAGAAAAATAGACGGCTATGATGAATCGAAGGGAAGACTTTATACTTGGATGGCAAATATTTGTCGCAATTCTGCGATAGATAAAACTAGGTCTAAAGAATTTTCTAAGAGTAGTAAGACCAATACGATAGATGATTTCGTATATGGACTTGAAAGTGCATCGGGAACTTTGGAACAAGTTGATGGAATTGGAGTCAAAGAGCTCTTGACCGCCCTCAACGAGGAACAAAGGTTTGTGATAGAATGTATTTACTTTAAAGGGTACACACATTCTGAAGTCTCAGAGGAGTTTGATATTCCTCTTGGTACGGTAAAGTCACGTATTCGAGCAGCTGTAAATGTGTTAAAAAAGAACTTAGAGAAAATTTAGTGGATATACAAGCATATATATCGTCTGGGAAACTCGAACTCTTTGTATTAGGAGAGTTGAGTGTGCGGGAGCAGGAAGAAGTCATGCAAATGGCGAAACAATATCCTGAAATCAAGCAAGAACTTGATCAGATTGAAGAAGCCATGTTTGCATTTGACAATATGGTGGGGCAAGCCCCTTCTAAAACTTTGAAAAGTAAGGTTTTGGATACATGGGACAAGGAAGTGAAAACGACTTCTAAGAAGCAGGGATCTCCAAAAGAAGAAACAAAAGTGGTAGCCATGCAGCCTTGGAAAACTTACGCCGCCGCCGCATCTATTGTGGCAGTAGTTGCATCTGTTTTCGCGGTTTACTTTGCGATACGTTATTATGATGTGGATGAAAAATTCACTGCTATGGCAAATGAAAGAGCTGTCTTGGCCGAAGAGTTGGATAAGTATAAAGTCAACTACGAGCAAACTGATGCGCAATTGGAAACACTTCTAACAGGTAATTTCGAAAGAGTGCCGATGAAAGGGGATGGCTTTGAGATGCAGAAGGATGCGCAAGTTGATGTTTGGTGGGATAAAGGTGCAGAAAGTGTCTTTATTTCTGTCAACACGCTGAATGAACTGGATGAAAACTCTGACTACCAACTTTGGGCAATCGGTGATGATGGTCCGGTAGGAATCGGACTAGTCAATGCAAAACAAAAATTCAGCTTGCAACAAATGAAAGCCGTGGCAGCAGCAGGAGCTTTTGCCATTACCATCGAACCAAAAGGAGGCAGCGAAAGCCCAACTTTGGAGAAGTTGGTGGTCTTGGGGCCTGTGGCATAAAGTAATAAAACTTCTATATAAAAAAAGCTGACGCTAGCGTCGGCTTTTTTTATTTGTAAAATATTGAAAACGAATGCTTTCAAATAAAAACTAAGAAAAAGCTTGGCAACTATTGTTTTTTTTTCTATTATTGTTTAAGTCAATTTTATCGGTATCTTTTTGATTGGGTTTTATGATCCTGCCTGCGTTTTGCCATGGGTCTTTAATTTATTTAATTATGAAAAAAATAATAGGAACATTAGTATTGTCGCTCTTAGTAAGTATGTCTTTATTTATCCCAAATCAGGCTCCTGCACAGACTGGTATAGGTTGTGATTATTGGGGTAAGAATTATGGTTGTGATATGTATGATTGTGGAGATTGTGTGTTCTTAGCTTGTGGTTCACAAGGTGGGTTATTAATTTGTGGATTTGATGATGTGATTTCAGATTAAGTTGATCTCAAAATAGTATATTCTTACTAGTTATTGCTGCAATAATGGATTTTGCAGCAATGCTTTTTGTTAAATGTTTATGATACAGCGCTGTATTTTCTGTTTTTCATTGATTGGTTTTTTGTCTTGCAATGTTAAAGATGATGATCAAGTGAATTTCAAAGAATTTGAATTGAAAATTGAAGAATCAAAGATTATAAATGATAGGATAGGTTTTTTCCAAAAGCCTAGTAAGTCTCAAATAGTATCTGATTCCTTGATTATTTCTGTCGGAGGGTTTTCTGGTATTTCTATTTATAATATAAAAAATGGGGAGCAAATTGATTATGTTAACACTTTAAGTGACCCTAAAAGATCATTACTTTTCTCAACATTTGATGCGAGTGATTTTCCTGATGTCTACCTTTTGGAGAGTAAACGAAAAATGATATACCATTATAATTTTAATGAAAAAGATTTTGTTAAAACTATTCAGTTAGAATTAGGTGAGAATACATCTATTCCTGTATTTGGAGGGAAGTTTAAAAAGTATCGAGATCATTTCTATATTGAACTCAATGCTGCAGAAACTTCCTTATTAGATCCCGAATATTACAGGAAGTCAGGTGAGTTTATGGGAGTATTTGATACAGAGGGTGAACAGATAAAAAGGGTGATTCAATACCCTAGACAAATGACTTATCCAAAAAGTCATTTTGTCCCTGATAATTATTTTTCTTTTGATATTTATGAAGACAAACTATATATCTGTTTTCCTTTTGAAAAATATATAAGAGTTTACGATTTAAAAGGAGATTTTGAAAAACATGAATCAATCCCTCTGCCGTTAAAAGATTATATGGACTTAGATCTTATCGAAATTCCCGAAAAGTTTAATCCTCGATCAACCCCTATTGAACAACGTCAGATTTCTGCAATAGTTAAAAATTTGCAGGTAGAAAATGGGAAGTTGTTTTTGTTTTTTGGAATAAACGATAATGAACAGAATGAATTTTATCGAGAGTTTTGCTCTCTATTTGAACTAGATTTGGATAAAATTACGTGGAGTGTTCAGAAGACCCATATCGACCTAGGTGAATTTGGGGAATTTGTAGGAGTATCAGGAAGAAAGTTGGTTTATTTTGATGCCGCATTAATCAATAAAGATAATAAATTTATCAATTTGATGATAATGGAATGATTATTTGATATTTGAAAAATTCACTAACCGAAGGAATCCCTTTCGGTTTTCTTTTTTAAAGGATATTCCCCAACTTGGCGTTTCAAATTTCTTTACCTTATGGAACTCCAACTTTCTACACCTGCCTTGCTTTTTTCGGCGATTACGCTGATGATGTTGGCTTTTACAAATCGATTTTTGGCCGTTGCCAATTTGATCCGGGGACTTCATAAAAAATACCTCGAAAACCCTAAAGAAAACATCATCATTGAGCAAATTCACAATCTCAAAAAGCGCTTAAGCATGATTAAATACATGCAACTTTCCGGGGTATTAAGTTTCTTGCTTTGCGTTATTTGTATGTATCTGATCTTTATCGGTGCACAGTTCGCAGCCAATTATGTATTTATTGGTAGCATGTTGGCACTTTTGATTTCTTTAGGGATCTCACTTGTAGAAATCCTGATTTCCACCCAAGCACTTAACCTTGAACTGAAGGATATGGAAAATCAATTTCAAGAGCGAACAAGCAGTTTTTGGTTTAAAAAAGATAAAAATCATGAATAAACTCAGTAAAAAAATCCCTGTATTGTTGCTGTTTGTTGCACTTTGGTCGTGTAATTCCAACAATACCGAAAATACTACAGAAGTAGCTTCTGCTTCTAATTTAATTCAAATAGAAAGTATTGAAGAAGCTAAAGAATTCTACACTTGGACTGCAGATAGAATCCCGATGGTTTCTGCCCATAGAGGTGGTCCTTATCCTGGCTTTCCAGAAAACTCAATTGAGGCTTTTGAAAACGTATTGAACTACACACCTGCGATTATTGAGTTTGATGTAGCACTGACCAAAGATTCTGTTTTGGTTCTGATGCATGACAATACACTAGACCGAACAACCAATGGCTCAGGGAAAGTAATTGATATGACTTTCGAAGAAATCAGATCACTTCGCCTGAAGGATAAGGATGGAAACCTTACTGATTTTATTGTACCTACTTTAGAAGAAGTCTTGGATTGGGGAAAAGGTAAAGTACTCTACACGGTGGATATCAAAAGAGAAGTTCCTTTCGAAATGGTCATAGATGCTATTAAAAAAACGCAAGCAGAACCTTATGCAGCAGTTATTACTTACAGCGTTGAAGCAGCTAAAAAAGTACATGCTTTGCACCAAGAATTGATGCTTTCGGTAACTATAAGGAATGAAGAAGAATTGCAGAGATTTGAAGATTCCGGAATCCCGATTGATCAGTGGATTGCATTCACAGGAACTTCTGAAAGACCAAGTGATTTCAATCAATTACTCCATGAAAAAGGTGTTTTCACGATTCTTGGAGTATTGGGAAACTTAGACCGCAGCGCCATCGCCCGAGGTGATCAGATTTATGCAGAATACGTCCAAAAAGGAGCCGATGTTCTAGCCACCGACAGACCGATTGAAGCTGCAAAGGCAATTAAAAGTTTGATTCCGGAGAATAGTTCGAAGAAGAAATATTTTCGTTAAAGAGATAAGAAACAAGAGAAAAGAGACAAGAATAAAAACAGAGGAGAGAATAAAGACAGAAGCGAGAAACGAGAGCTTAGATTCCCACACTCTTGATTCTTGGTTCTTAATTCTTGATTCTATTAAAAAATAATTATGATTATAGACTTACGTTCAGATACACTAACAAAACCAACCCAAGGAATGCTTGAAGCCATGTGGTCAGCACCTGTTGGGGATGATGTTTTTGGAGAGGATCCAACTGTAAATGCTTTGGAGCAAAAGTTGGCAGATATGTTTGGTATGGAATCGGGTTTGTTTTGTCCATCTGGTACGATGACCAATCAGATTGCTATTCGCTTACACACAGGTTTACAGACTGAAGTGATATGTCATAAATATTCCCATATCTATCTCTATGAAGGTGGAGGCATTATGTCCAATTCCCATGCATCTGTCAAGTTGCTGGATGGAGCATATGGTAAAATCAGTCCTCAGGATATCCTAGATTCCGTCAACCCTGATGATGTACATGCACCAGAGACAACATTGGTTTCTCTCGAAAATACTATGAACAAAGGTGGAGGAAGCATCTACACGCTGGACGAAATCAAGCCCATCAAAGCGATCTGTGAGCAGTATGGCTTGAAGTTACATCTTGATGGTGCAAGACTTTTCAATGCTTTGGTAGAATCAGGTGAAAGTCCCAAAGACTGGGGAACCATGTTTGATACAATTTCTATTTGTTTGAGCAAGGGTTTGGGTTGCCCAGTGGGATCAGTGCTTTTGGGAAACAAAGCCGACATCAAACGAGCCAGAAAAGTAAGAAAAGCCTTCGGTGGTGGCATGCGTCAAGCAGGTTTCTTAGCTGCAGCTGCAATCTATGCTTTGGATCATCATATTGATCGATTGAAAGAAGATCATGCTAGAGCGAGAAAATTAGGAGAAATGTTGGAACAACATTCTTTGGTTTCTGAAGTGTTTCCAGTCATGACGAATATCGTAATCGCCAAATTAGCTGGAATTACTCCTGCGGAAATGCTATTAAAATTAGAATCCGAAGGGATTAAAGCCGTTAAATTTGGCAAGGATCAAGTTAGGTTTGTTACTCACCTTGATTTTGATGATGAGATGCTTGAGAGGTTTGAGGAGAAAATAATAGAAATAAGGTAGGAATAAAATAGAAATAAGCCTCCGGCGAAATAGAGTAGAAATATGTATTACCCTGTAAAAGTAAATACAAGAAAAGAAGTTAAAGAAAAAATTTTGTGTTATAAATTCTCCAAGTCACTTCATTGTTAAAGACGGGAAATTGGTTTCCAAATTTATAGATACTCCTTTGGTTCCTTATTCATCTTATTTGGAACTGTTTCTGGCAGAATTGAAGGAAACGATTAAAGATTTTGAATCATAGCTTCTAATAAAGCTGTTTCTTTTATATATTTAAGAAAAAACACAATGATTACTAAGGAAAAATTACTCGAAACTCTAAAAAGCATGCCGGATAAATTTTCAGTTGATGATTTAATGGAGCGAGTACTTTTATTACAAAAAATTGAAATAGGAATGGAGCAATCCGAAAAGGGAGAAGGTTATTCCTCAGAAGAGGCCAAGAAAATGATTAATGAATGGCTAAAGTAACATGGTCTCCTCAATCTGTGGAAGATATCGCACATATTGCTGAATTCTATTTTAAGACATCTTCGAATTATGCCGAAAATCTAATATCTTCCATTTTTTCAAAAGAAGAATTGATAAGCACTTTTCCGGAAATTGGGAGGATAGTTCCAGAACTTAATAATAAGTCAGTTAGAGAAATAATTTTTAAAAATTACAGAATTATATATTCTATTTTCGATGAAAATAGAATCAGCGTATTGACAGTTCATACAAGTTCAAAGCCACTAACAGACATTTCCCTATTCGATTAATAAATTTTTTGTTGGTTCAAATATTAATTAAATGAGTACAAAATCTTTATATATGATCCCATTATTATGGGTCTAATTCTGGGGGATTGAACATCGATTTCCGAACCAATATCTTTTTATAACTTGTCCGCCTTGGCGGATCCAAGATCCGTTAATATCTTGCTAATAAGTAATTCAGGTTTCAATTCTCTGAATTCATTATAACCTTTCATTTTAGATATTCATAATGAACAACACCCCACTAGCAGAAAGAATGCGTCCGACAAGTTTAGATGAACTTATTGGGCAGGAACATCTCTCGGCACAGACATCCTTTTTGTACAAAGCCATCAAATCAGGCAATGTGCCTTCTCTGATTCTTTGGGGACCTCCGGGGGTAGGGAAGACGACTATTGCCAATATCATTGCCAATGAAATCAAAGCTCCTTTTTACACCTTAAGTGCAATCAGCTCGGGGGTGAAAGATATCCGGGAAGTGATCGAGAAGGCGAGATTTCAAATGGGCGTTGTACTTTTTATTGATGAAATTCACCGTTTCAATAAATCTCAACAAGATGCCTTATTGGGAGCAGTCGAAAAGGGTGTAATTAGACTGATCGGAGCTACAACCGAAAATCCGTCTTTTGAAGTCAATGCAGCACTACTTTCCAGATGTCAGGTTTTTACTCTAAATCCATTGGGGAAGTCTGAATTGGAAGGCATGTTGGTTCAAGCTTTGGAAAAGGATGTTTTACTAAAGAAAAAAAGCGTAGACTTAAAAGAAACTGAGGCTTTGTTGAGGCTGTCTGGAGGGGATGGGAGGAAATTATTGAATCTTTTTGAAATTGTCATAGAAGGAATCAATGATGATCCTTGTGTGATTACCAATGAATTAGTAACCACCATTGCCCAGCAAAAAGTTGCGCTTTATGATAAGTCAGGTGAGCAACATTATGATATCATTTCGGCATTTATCAAGTCTATCAGGGGATCAGACCCGAATGCGGCAGTTTATTGGCTGGCAAGAATGATTGAAGGAGGAGAGGATGTGAAATTTATCGCGAGACGATTGGTGATACTAGCTTCTGAAGATATTGGCAACGCAAATCCAAATGCTTTGCTATTGGCCACCAACTGTTTTGAAGCTGTTAAAATCATTGGTTACCCTGAAGCGAGAATCATCCTTTCTCAATGTGTCACATACTTAGCAAGTTCTCCAAAGAGTAATGCTTCCTACATGGCGATCAATAAGGCGCAGGCTTTGGTAAGAGAGAAAGGAGACCTTTCTGTTCCACTACATTTGCGCAATGCGCCTACTAAATTGATGAAGGACTTGAATTATGGAAAGGAATATAAATACTCACACGACTACGAGGGGAATTTTGTAGCTCAGGAATTTTTGCCTGATGAAATCAAAAATTTAAAGCTGTATGAACCAGGAAATAATGCAAGGGAAAATGAATTGAGGAAATACCTTAGTTCTAAATGGAAAGGAAAGTATGGGTATTAGAGCCTTTGAAACTTTGTCTTAATGTTTTGATGCCTTAATTTCATTCCAAATCAAAAAAAATGGATTTATAGAATTAATTTGATATTAGAAATTAAACTTATAAAGGATAATTCTTGAATAGTAAATATTCTATTTTATCTTCAAACTGTTAAATCAAAAATATGTATAGAAATTGAACAATCAGCCTATGATGCTACAATTAATCAAATTGGAATTGACAAAAACCATGCGGTCCACTTCCTTTGCAAAATCGGTTTTGGTGGCTGTTTTTCTCGGTTTTCTGGCAATTTTACTCCTCTCTTATTTATTGCTTTTGGGAATATTCCTGAAGGAATTGATTGAAAAGGGTTTCAACCAAACAGATGCCTACGCATTTATAAGTGGCAATTTGGTTTATTTTTTCTTGATAGAGTTTATGTACCGGTATTTCACACAGCAGCTTCCTGTAATTGAACTAGAGAGGTTTCTGCATCTACCAATCAAGAAGAGTAAAATTATCAATTTTCTACTTATCAGATCATTCATTTCACCCTTGACGCTAATTGCGGTTTTGATATTCACACCATTTGCGTTTAAGGAAATCATGCCACGATTTGGAGATGCAGCAGCTGGGTCATGGTTGATGTGCATCTTGCTGACTAGTTGGTCATTGCATTGGTTGATGTTGTGGTTCAAGCAGAAGTTTGAGGATAGTTTTACTGGCTTAGCAGTGATTTTTATCGTGCTCTTACTAGGTGTTGGTTCCAATTACTACGGATGGTTCAATATCGGGGAATTGGTCAAGCCAATTTTTGATTGGTCGCTGACATCTGTAATTCCTGTTGCAGTGATGTTTGTCGTTTTTGTACTTCTGTATAGATTGGCATTCACTTATTATAAGAACAATGCCTATTTGGAAGATTTGTCAAAAGAGGAAAATGTCCGATTTGCAAATTCCAGTTTTGGAATTTTGAATAGATTTGGTCTTGCAGGAGAATTAGCCAATTTAGAATGGAAGCTTATTATTAGGCATAAGAAAAGCAGAACATATTTGATGTTGGCAGGATTTTTCTTATTGTATGGGTTGATTTTTTATACGAATCCAGCTTATCAAACGGAGGAAGGATTTAGCCACATGTTTATTTTTGTGGGGACATTTATCACAAGTATATTCATGTTACAATATGGTCAGATGTTTCTGAGTTGGAATTCAGCTAATTTTGACTTTTTCTTGAAAAAGCGAGGAGGAGTGGAGGCTTTGGTTAAAGGGAAATATTTGCTTTTCGTATTGACTTCTGCAATTTCCTTTATCGCATCTGTTCCTTATGTTTATTTTGGCTGGGATATTTTACTGATTCACATTTGTACTTTCCTCTTCAATATGGGAATCGTGATTCATTTGGTTATTTATTTTTCCCTATGGAAGCCTAAGCCTATGGATCTCAACAAAGGAGCCATGTTTAACTATGAAGGTGTGGGCATCGCTCAGTTCCTAATGATGCTTCCGATTTTCCTTGGACCTTATGCAGTCTATTTCCCTTTTGCATTGCTGATCAATCAGTATGCAGGATTAGCAGCTTTGGCGATAGCAGGACTGATTGGGATAGTCGCATCGCCTTACTTGTCTTCACTTCCGGTGAAGAAGATTTTGAAAAATAGATATGAAATTTCATCCGCTTTTAGACAAGAGATATGATTCAAATACAAAACCTTAGAAAACAATATAAAGATGCTGTCGTGCTTGATGTGGCGTCTCTCGAAATCCCAAAAGCAGAATGTTTTGGATTGGTAGGAAATAATGGAGCAGGAAAAACAACTTTATTTCGGATAATTCTTGACTTGGTGCGTGCTACGTCCGGAAATGTAATGATTGACGGAGAGGACGTGAGTAAATCAGAGGAGTGGAAGTCTAAAGTTGGGGCTTATCTGGACGAACACATGCTTTTGGCCTATTTGACTGCAGACGAGTATTTCGAAACCCTAAGAAAAATCTACAGTTTATCTGAAGAGGATTTGGCACTTCATCTTGCCAAGTTTGACGAATTGTTCAACGATGAAATCAGAGGTAAAAAGAAGTATTTGAGAGACTTGTCGAAAGGAAATATAAAGAAAGTTGGTGTTGCAGCAGCCTTGATGGGTAATCCTCAGGTAGTGATGCTTGATGAACCTTTTGAAAATCTGGATCCAAGTTCTCAAAATAGACTGAAGAAATTGATTTTACAGGAAAAAGAACATTCACAAATCACATTTTTGATTTCCAGTCATGATCTGAATCATGTTACCGAAATCTGTGATAGAATCGTTTTACTTGAAAAAGGCAAGATAGTCAAAGACATGAATGACAAGTCCTTGATGGTAGCCGAATTGAATGAATATTTCGGAACCTAAAAAAATCTTTTAGTACAAAAAAACTCCCCAAACACCTTAAAATCTTATTTAGGGCGATTGGGGAGTTTTTTGTGGAGCTGGCGAGATTCGAACTCGCGTCCAGATAGGGAAACACCGTACCGTCTACATGTTTAGTCACCTGTTGGGTTTTCGATGATATGCTGCTGGATGACACACCTACATATCACTTATCTACTAGATTTTCGCATCTGCGTAGTAGCATCACAGATACTAGTCCTAACATTTCGACACCTCAGAATCAACCCCGAAAGGACGTAGGGTTGCGAGATGTGGCCGGGGAATCTCTATCGAGGCTCAACCCTTTAAGCGTTATCTATTTCCCGTGAGGGATAGATTAGGCAGCCATGGCGTAATTAGATTCGCCAATTATGGTTTGTATGAATTATTCACAGACGTACATACTCCACCTGACATGCGAGCCCGATCCTTACACCTACTGTCAAAACCGGTCAGCCCCATTGTTTCCAAATAGGAGGACAAATATAAGGGAAATAAAGTTCCTTCTGTGGTTTCAAGGTTGGGAATGTTGAAAAGTTTTAAGGTTTGGGATGGTAGCTGTTTTAAATTATAGATTCCAAAATTGTAAAATTTTTAGAATCTATGATTTTTTGGTTCAGACTTGATCTGCTGATGTCGCCTATTTCCAAGTCTTGATTCTTTTAACTTGGGCTTAAATTTTTTTTGTCATCCTTCGTAATCCTATGGAGCAGGCTTTCACCCCTTGAATTTCATCCTTACTAGAGACTATTGTCTCCAAAACTTGCTTTAGCAATCAAAATTCAAAAACTTTGTAATCCATCAAAAACAATAATCGTTTTGAAGAAACATTTCTTTTTACTCTTATTTCTAGTCCCCTTATTCGCAGAAGGTCAAATTCTCAATATCGAAAGATCCAGACTCGAAAAAGATACTACTAAAGTTTTTTTTGTTTAAAGCAGTTGCAGGACTGAATGCTTACAACCGAAGTGCAGCAGCGGATGACCCCGTAAATTTGTTTGGGTATAATTTAGATGTAAATGCGCTTTACTATCCAGGAGAGCATGGATACATGTTTATTTCTAAATTTGATTATCTCAAAATTAACGATTCAGATTTCCTTAATTTTGGGATGATTCATGGAAGAGTAAATTTTTTGAGAGAAAGAAAGGTGAACTATGAAACTTTTATTCAATATTCCTATGATAACTTTAGAGGTCTCTATCCAAGGTGGATTGCAGGTGGATCCGTAAGACATAATTTTATAAAATCAGAAAAATTCTCTTTTCTATTTGGAGTAGGTGGAATGTATGAGTTTGAGAAATGGCAAATTCCAAATGAAGATCAATTTGTAGAAGTAAGCTTTCTCAAGAGCTCAAATTATATTTCTTTGAGGGCTACACTTAATGAATTCGTCGATTTTAATATGGTGAATTATTATCAGGTAGGCTATGACAAAAGTATTTCAGGGTTTAGGCATAGGGTTAGTAATTCTACCATTCTCAATACTAAATTGACAGAGAAATTCTCTCTAACCAATACATTTGAAATCTCTTATGAAGACAAACCTATTGTACCAATTACCAAGATGATCTATGCTTTTAAAACAGGTTTGTCTATAAACTTTTAATGAGCTGTGGTTGAATTTCCAATAGAACAGGATCTAAGATTTTAAGATGAATTCAGAACAAAAATTATTTTAACACAGAATCAGACTTTTGACAAAAATTATTCCTTGATTTTCACTTTCACCAAAGGCTAGTTTCTAATAATTTTATATCTTGCAGAGATGGAAAATTTCGTTGTTTCAGCTAGAAAATATAGACCTTCCAATTTTAAAAGTGTCGTGGGCCAAAGCCATATCACGACGACTTTGAAAAATGCGATAAAAAACAATCACCTTGCTCAGGCATTTTTATTCTGTGGTCCAAGAGGAGTGGGGAAAACTACTTGTGCTCGGATTTTAGCTAAAACCATCAACTGTGAAAATTTAACAGCGGATTTTGAGGCTTGTAATGAATGTAGCTCTTGCAAGGCTTTTGTAAATAATGCTTCATTTAATGTTCACGAACTAGATGCGGCTTCTAACAACTCAGTAGAAGATATAAGGAACCTTGTCGAGCAAGTACGCTACGCACCGCAACAAGGTCAGTATAAAGTCTATATCATAGATGAAGTTCACATGCTTTCTAATCAAGCCTTCAATGCTTTTTTGAAGACTTTGGAAGAGCCTCCGAAGTATGCGATTTTTATTCTAGCGACTACCGAAAAGCATAAGATTATCCCTACAATTCTGTCACGTTGTCAAATATTTGATTTCAATAGAATTCAAATAAAGGATATTGCTGAGCACTTAACTTATATATCTTCAGAAGAGAAAATCGAATATGAAGAAGAAGCATTAAGACTTATCGCGACCAAAGCTGATGGAGCTTTGAGAGATGCACTTTCAATTTTTGATTTGATAGTCACGTATTCTGCAGGAAATAAACTCACCTATCAAGAGACTATTTCGAATTTACATATTCTTGATTATGATTATTATTTCAAGGTTGTGGATGCGCTTTTGGAAGAAAGTATCGGTCAGGCGCTCCTAATATTTGATGAAATTCTAAAAAAGGGGTTTGATGGAAATAACTTTATCGTTGGTTTAAATGAGCATTTAAGAGATTTGATGGTCTGTAAGGATGAGTCTACTGTTAGCCTCCTGCAAGTGTCTGACAATACCAAAGAAAGATATTTGAATCAATCAAAAAGTGCTTCTTTATCTTTTCTATTATCAGCGATGAACCTTTGTAATCAGTGTGATATTCACTACAAAGCTTCCAAAAATCAGAGGCTTCATGTTGAATTGGCATTGATGAAAATGGCAAAATTGAATCAGGCGATTTCCTTAGCAGCATTGGCTCTAGAGGATTCAAAAAAAAAAGCCTAGCAACTCAGTCTGATTCATCGAGTGTTACCCCCACACTTTTTAAAGAAGCGAGTCCATACGAAGCTAAAAAGTCTCCCGTACAAAAGACGATCTCTATTCCTTCTTCAATTCAACAGGCAAAAAGCAATCTAGAAGCAAAGCCTAATCCTCCAACTGAGCAAAAGGAAAAAATAGAGGTCAAAGAAGAAGTGAATCAATTGGCTGAGCTTTTTGATGAAGATAAATTCAAAAATGTTTTGTTTGATATGGTTGAGGAGTACAAATCTAACCATAAAAATCTCGAAGTAACCGTACTCAAGCAACCCTACAAGCTAGAAGGAGAGCATATTACTTTTTTGTTGAATGGAGAAATTCAAGAAGATATTTTCAATAAAAATAGACCTGAGGTGCTCAATACGCTTCGAAGAAAATTGAACAATTACAATATCAAGATAGATGCGGAAATTCAGGAAAATGCAGTTCCGGAAGGAAAAAAGCTTTATACCTCCTCAGATAAACTTAATTATCTTTTAGAAAAACATGGGGCATTGAGGGAATTGCAGAAAAAATTTGGCCTTGAAACAGACTTTTAAAATTCTAATCCTATTCCAAAATTGATCAAATTCTGCAATTGAATAGCAGGGCCAGGTGGTTTGTCAGATCGAGTGATCAATACACTTTCATCGTAAATTAATATCGTCTCAATTCGAGTAGTGATAAATTTGTTGACTTTCATGCTAATGACGGAGTTGAAGTTAACCACCATATTTCCTAAATTTTCATAATTGGAGAAGAGATTCAAATCTGCTTTCCAACGAATGTTTTCCAAAATTTGGATGTCTGTAGAAGAAGTAAGTGACATGCCTGCCTCAGCGCGAACGACTTCACCCGGAATGACTCCAAAAGCTCCTGCTCGACTCAGAGAATCGTCCATGACAACTGTAAAACGACCGGTAAATGGTGATCCTATAATGGATACTTTATCGTCATTTTTGAATTCTCTTTTGTAATTCAAACCAGTGGAAGACTGAATATATGCTGGAGCCAAAAGGTCAGAGATTCTATTTCGAGAGTCACGTTCTGCCCCTCCAGGTCGGAAGTAACGATACCCTGCTAGCAGTTGTGTTCGAGCATCTATTTGAGTTGATAGATACCATCTTTCAGATAATTCACGCCCGTATTTGCTTAAGAAAATAAAGTTGTCATTGGTCTTCCTTGTCGCAAAGCGCCTATCGCTCTGTCTGTTAAATCCGAAGTTAATAGTCAACTTACTGTCCCAGATTTTTTTATCTTTTTTATAATTAGCGAACAGATTTAATCCCGTATTCAAAGCCATATTACTTGCTCCACCCGCAGACCAATTTGTCAAACTTACTTGCTGAATGCTCAAGTTGAAGTTTCCGCCTTTTTTCCAATAGACTGGCTCTTCAGGTCTAAGAATAATGACTGAATCTCCAAGCATAATGATCGTTTCTCCATTGATGATCAAAGTGTCAGCAAGTTGAGTTTGGTCTTGGGCACGACTTTGATAAACAAATGCCACCAAAAGAAATAATAGGAGGAAAAGCCTCTTGATCATAATTCAAATATAAGTGGAGCTTTTGATTTTTAAGGTTTGAAAATGATCAATTTTTGCCCAAGCTGGATATTATCACTTGAGAGATTGTTCCATCTTTTAATTTCCTCTATCTTGACGCCATACTTTTGACTTATTCTGAAAAGGTTTTCGCCTTGAGATACAGTGTGGCTGATCCTTGTGGGACTTGCTTGTTGAGTTGGCTTAGTTTGTTCAACAGGCCTAGTTATTGGCTGACTTGTTTGAGTAGGAGCGGACTGCGCCTGCGGAATTGGAGCAGGTTGCCTTTGCTGATTTACAGGAAGTACTTTGATTTCTTCCCCTCTTTTCCTATGTTCTTGTAGATTGAGAACCATTCCTACTTGCAGGCTTTTGTCATTTCTGATTCTATTTTTAGCTTTCAATGAAGAAAGTTTGATTCCATATTTTTGAGAAATTGACCAAAGTGTTTCTCCTTGTTGGACAATGTGGATTTCTGCATCTGCACTCCCTTTTTTTGGTGCGGTATAATAATATTGACCTGCTTCAATAGGATCTTTTTTATCCAAATCATTTATTCTCCTGAATTTACCCGAACGCATGCCGATTTGATCAGTGAAGTTGTCTTGTGAAGTGCTTGTAGCAGCTTGAACTGCTTCTATATCATTGACCAAAATCTGATCTGTCTGTGTGGACTTAGCAGTATTGCCTGTGACCTTTGGATATGAATTGGCTTGTGCTTGACTGTATCTCGTGGTTTGATAAGTCGTAGCAGAGTTATCTGTTTTAGTACTCGTCTTTGCAACAGCAGGTCTGGCTTGTGGAATTCCACTTTTCACATAAACAATAGAATAGGTTTTATCACCTGGGATTTGACCATTGCTTGTCCATTTATTGTATGCTTTTAACTCTGCTTCAGGGACACCAATTCTGGCTGCAACTGCTTTCAGTGTAGTCGGGCCTTGGACTGAAATTTCTTCCAGATAACCCGTATTCGATACCAGTCTTCCTATTTGCCCTTCGAAAGCAATTTTGTGTGCGAGAAATTTCTTGAAATACCAATGTGTATTTCTATCAAGCTCAACAACCTTTTTACCGTTATACTGGGTGCCAAAATATGATTTAGCACCACCCAAACCCATCTGGTATGCGACTAATCCGCACATCCAATTGTCAAACTGACTGTTGTTTTTCTTCAAATATCTTGCTGCACCTTGAGTGGAGGATACTATATTTTTCCTTTCGTCAATCTGATTGTCAACTCGCAAAAAAACCTCTTCGGCAGTTCCTTTTTTGAACTGCCAAAAGCCAACTGCATTAGAAGTAGAGACTGCATCTGAAATAAGACTGCTTTCTTGAATGACTAAATATTTTAAATCAAGTGGGACTCCAATTGCTTGAAGCTCTCTCTCAATGATAGGCATGTATAGGTTGACCCTGTCAAGTTTTATCTTGAAATACGTTTGATTTCTGTGTAAAGCATCTACATCCAGTTGGATTTCTCTTCTTGCTTGTTCGTTAAGTTTAAGTGTCAAGTCTGCAAAAATAATTTCTCTTGGAACTTGTGGGATTTGCCCAAAACCTTGGTTAAAAACCAAAGTGAAAAGTGCAATGAATAGACTTTTTGAAATGATACTTAAAAAACGTGATTTCATAATTTTCTTGCTAGCATAATACCATCCCGAATGGGTAGCAATACATTTTCTACTCTTGGGTCTTCTTGTACGATTTTGTTATACTCTAATAAGACTTTGGTGTCTTTATCGATTTTTTTTCCTTCTTCTATGAGAATTTTACCTGACCACAATACATTGTCAGCCATGATAATTCCTCCAGGATTCATTCTGTCGATTATCAAATTATAGTAGTTGATGTAATTGGCTTTGTCCGCATCGATAAAAACCATATCGAAATTACCCCCCAATGTTGGGATGATGTCCAATGCATTTCCCAATCTATAATCAATCTGATCTGCCAAGCCTGATTTTTGAAAAAAGCCTTTGACCATTGGTGCAATCTCGTCATTGATGTCCAAAGTGATCAATTTCCCATTTTTACTTAAACCGCGAGCCATACAAATCCCCGAATAACCAGTATAGGTTCCTATTTCTAAAATCACCTTGGGATTGTGCATCTTGACCAATAATTCCAGAAATTTTCCCTGCAAATGCCCAGAAAGCATTCTTGGCATCATTACTTTGGTATGGGTTTCTCTGGTGATGTGCAGAAGCAATTCATCCTCTTCCGAAGTGTGATTTTCACAATAGGCCAATAATTCAGGAGCGATAAATTCCATTTTATTTGGGTAAATAGGTTAGAAAACTCAATTGATCAGGTGCAAATACTTCGTTTGCTATTTCTTGAAGTTCTTCAGAAGTAGTTTCACGAATCATCCCAAAGATACTGTCAAGCGAATCAATTCTGCCTTTATCCAGAAGATTTTTACCGAAAACTAACATCAAAGCAGCATAGTTTTCTTCTGCCATCGCCATTTGACCTATCGCTTGTTCTTTGGCCATATGAAGCTGCATGGTTCCTAGCTTTTGAGTTCGAAGTTTTTCCATTTCTTTGAGTACAAGCTTGCTTGCCCGTTTCACCGTATTTTCTTCCGTTCCGAAAAATATTCCTAAGAAGCCTGTGTCTGAATAAGTTTGAAAAGAAGATTCCACGGCATATACATAGCCATGCTTTTCTCTTAATGAAAGATTGAGTCTTGAGTTCATACTCGGCCCACCAAGAATATTGTTCAATAGATAAAGCTTAAATCTTTTTGGGTCGTAGATAGAATAGGCAGGTTTCCCAATAGCACAATGAGCTTGACTGATATCTTTTTCTATCACTTTTGTCTTTGGGACATATTGCGAATAGCCACTTCTGATGTATAGACTCCTTTTTGCAGGGATAGCTGAAAGAAATCCCTCGACTTGGTTTAGCACTTTCTTGAAACTGATATTTCCGACCACAGAAAAAACAATATTTGTCGTGTCCATTCTGCTGGAAATAAAATCAAAGAAGTCCTGCTGACTGAATTTTCCTACCGTTTCCTCCGTCCCAAGGATGTTACGACCCAAAGCATGCCCTTCAAAAACCAATTCATCAAATTCATCTTGAATGGCATCTTCTGGAGAATCCCGATACATCGCCATTTCTTCTAAGATAACTTGCCTTTCTTTTTCGATTTGTTTTTCTGGAAATGTACTGTTGAAGGTAATGTCACAAAGTAACTCAGCAGCTTTATTGAAATGTTCTTTTAGAATACTGGCGTAAAAGCATACTTTCTCTTTCGTGGTGTAGGCATTGAGTTCACCGCCTAGCGATTCCAAACGGTTGATAATATGGAAGGCTTTGCGCTTTTTGGTACCTTTAAAGGCCATGTGCTCCCAAAAGTGAACAAGTCCCTCTTGTTCTTTCGACTCGTCCCTACTTCCAATATTCAATATAAATCCCGAATGAACCATCCTCGTGTGAGGCACTTCCATGTGAATGATTCTGATTCCGTTTGATAGTTCTTTGAGGTTGTATTGCATTTGTAATGATTTCGCAATTAATGTACAAAAATATAATAGTTTTAATGGTTTTCGGTTCAATTTTAGTGTAATTCCAAGTTTTAAGCCTTAGAAAATTATATTTGTAAATAGAAAGTAAAAAATAAGAGACAATATGAAATATAACCCACTTCCAAAAGAGCTTTATATCAAAAACCGCAAGAAGTTGACCGAGAAATTGCCAGCGAAATCTGTAGCTGTTTTTCATTCGAATGACATCATGCCAACCAATGCTGACGGGACAATGCGGTTCAGGCAGAATAATGATATTTTTTACCTGAGTGGAATTGATCAGGAAGAGTCCATTTTGATCCTTTGTCCTGATTTTCCCAATCCTGATATGCGGGAAGTACTTTTTTTAAGAGAGACAAACGAACATATAGCCATCTGGGAAGGGCACAAATACACCAAAGACGAAGCACTTGAAGCATCAGGAATTCAAAATATTCAATGGCTAGCCAATTTTGATCAGGTGCTCAATACCTTGATGTCGCTGAGCGAAAATGTATTCCTCAATACCAACGAACACCTGCGAGCAGATGTACAGGTAGAGAGTAGAGATTCAAGGTTTATCAAAACTTGCAAAGAGAGATTTCCGCTTCATACCTATCATCGCGTAGCACCTTTGATGCATCAATTGAGGGCAGTAAAGGAGCAGGAGGAAATCAATCAGATGCAAATCGCCTGTGACATTACTGAAAAAGGCTTTAGAAGAATCCTCTCTTTTGTGAAGCCGGGTGTTACAGAATATGAAATCGAGGCGGAATTTATCCATGAATTTATCCGAAATAGAAGTAAAGGTTTTGCTTACGAACCCATCATCGCTTCTGGTGCAAATGCCTGTGTGTTGCATTACATCGAAAACAAAGAAATATGCAAGGATGGTGATTTGATCCTCTTCGACGTGGGAGCGGAATATGGAAATTACAATGCTGATATGTCAAGGACGATCCCTGTCAATGGCAGATTCACCAAAAGGCAGCGAGCTGTTTATGATTCTGTCTTGCGTGTACAAAGTGCAGCTATGGATATCTTAAGGCCTGGTGTGAATATTCAGGATTACCACAAAGAAGTTGGATTGATTATGCAGTCTGAGTTGGTTAGTTTGGGCTTGATCGACCAGACAGATATCAAAAACCAAGATCCAAAATGGCCTGCTTACAAAAAATACTTTATGCACGGCACTTCTCACCATTTAGGATTAGATGTTCATGATGTAGGAACGATGTACGAAGCGATAACTCCAGGGATGGTTTTCACTGTAGAACCAGGGATTTACATTCAAGAAGAAGGTTTGGGGATTAGATTAGAAAACAATATCGTCATCCAAGACAACGGCTACTTCGACCTGATGCGCAATATCCCGATAGAAGCAGAGGAGATTGAGGAACTGATGAATAAAGGATAAAGGATAAAGAGCTTGTCCGCCGTGGCGGAATGAATTCAGAAGGGTGAAGGATGAAATGCTTGCACAAAGATGCATAGAAGTAAAAGTGCGCTGAGTTTTGTTTTTAGCTGGAGGATGCAATGAAGCGAGAGGCAAGACAAAAGATACAAGAATCAAGATATAAGAAAATAGAAGCTTGAGACGAGATGTTAGAAGTAATTTTTAACAGCTACGAAGTAGTTTAACTTTGAAGCCCTGGGTTCCAACCTGGGGATTGAAGTTGATGAGTAGTATAACAACCTCAAAGCGCTTGTCCCGAGTACCGCTATCGGTACGGGAGGTTGAACTTTGTAATGTTAGAATCAAAAGGCACAGTAAACAAGTAATGCTTGTTCATTGTGCTTATTTTATTTTTAGACTAAAAATTTTTTCAAAAATACAAGCTCAATAAAATCATATATAAAAGAATGATTTTAGATTATAAAACCTGATTTTATGCAATGAATACTTTTTAATTAGGATTTTCCGTTATTAATTATTTCAAAAAATATTTGCAACTAATTTTATTTTCATCTATCATTGGAAATATTAAATTCTTAACTATAAAATATTTTTATGAAAAAGTATCTATCTATCCTATTTTTAGGTTTAGTAGCTATTAGTTCTTGTCAAGAAAATGGACAAGAAGAATTAAAAGAGGGTCTTGAAACAATGCTCAAAGATCAAGATCCAGTTGCTTATGAAAATAAGCTTAAAGAATTAACCCTATTTATGGGGGAGGTATTTAAAGATCCTGATGCAATTAGGGAGTTATTTGATTTGGCTAAAGCGGACGAATATGAAGAAGACATATCTTACAGCTTAAAAACGTTATTGGAAACAAATCAAAATCCAAATACTAGACAGAATTCCGCAATTGTAAGTGCATTTTATAAAAATGCAGAAAATCATCGCGTTACTCAGGGAGAGGATTTTAATGAACAAGATTTCATTGATTTTATCAATGAAAATAACATTGATGGTGAGGAGTACCCAGTTATCACACAGGATGTAGCCCAGTTTGCTTTGAGAATTAGACAATAATGAATATGAAAATAACAGTATTGGTAGTTTGTGCTTTCCTAATTATTGGATTGGCTAAAGCACAAGACCTTCAAAAAAACAGCTTTGAGATTTCAACTTTTAGAAATGCAAGCAATGATGGACAAATTCCTGTAAGTAGTATGCTTAATTATGGGATTAGTTTTAATTATGATCGGTATTTTTTTAAAAGATGGAATGTAGGAGCAGGATTGGGTTTCGGGGACTTTAATGGAAAAGGTTATAATGGTGCTTTTGAGGAATTCTATGAATTTAAAAGTAATAGAAACTACACCCAATACCATATTAGAGTGGGATTTGAACCAATTCAAACGAAAAGGTTTATATTAGGTGTCCAGGCTGAATTCCAAAGGTTTTCATATAATGCAATTATCGATAGATGGTCTGGAGGACCGGGCCAACCGGGAGATGATCCTCGTCGTGTTACATTAGGAAGGGCACATGTGTCAGGCGGATTCTTCGGGCCATATGGAATTTTTAACTTTTCCGAGCGTTTCTTTTTGCGCGGAAATTACTTAATTGGCATTCCAGAATTGAATTATGATTGGTGGAGTACTAATATGTCGCTAGGAGTTGGCTACAGGTTTTAGTGGTCAAAATTGAATAGACAATTTGATTTTGAATCATCTCAATTTCTAAACTTTCAATGCCTTCAATCGATTTCGATTGAGGGCATTTTCTTTATAGGATTTCAATTAATACTTTCCCTTCTTAACTGATGGACTTCTTGAAATTAGCCAAGTTTGGATTCTTTCTGAAAGTTTAACATTTGGAAATAGTATAGATTGGGGATTTATTAGTTCAGTTTTGCTTAATTAACTAACCTTAGATTGGAGGATTAAATAATGAATTTACTCTATGAAAATTCAATCTTTGTTCCTGGGTTTTTGAGAAATTCTATTGGGTTATCATTTGTTTGGTATAAATACAACTAGGTATTTTGATTGAACATTTCTTTAAGAAGTAATATGGATTTTCAATGGACAGAGCGTGGAGGATAAAAGCTTGTTTCAAAAGAAATCCACTACGAAGTGCCTGTCCCAAGAATCAAGGAGGTTGAACTTTGTAATTTTAGAATCTAAAAGCACAGTAAACTAGTAAAGCTTCTCCACTGTGCTTATTTCATTTGTAGACTAAAAATTTTTCAAAAACACAACCTCAATAAAATCATATATAAATGAATGATTTTAGACTATAAAACCTGATTTTATGCGATGAATACTTTTTAATTAGAATTTTTCCGTTGTTAAATATTTCAAATATTATTTGGAACTAATGTTATTTTCAATTAATCTTGATGACGAATAAATTAATTAACAAAAAAGTACACTTTTATGAAAAAGTATCTATCTATCTATCTATCTATCCTATTTTTAGGTTTAGTAGCTATTAGTTCTTGTCAAGAAAATGGACAAGAAGAATTAAAAGAGGGTCTTGAAACAATGCTCAAAGATCAAGATCCAGTTGCTTATGAAAATAAGCTTAAAGAATTAACCCTATTTATGGGGGAGGTATTTAAAGATCCTGATGCAATTAGAGAGTTATTTGATTTGGCTAAAGCGGACGAATATGAAGAAGACATATCTTACAGCTTAAAAACGTTATTGGAAACAAATCAAAATCCAAATACGAGACAGAATTCCGCAATTGTAAGTGCATTTTATAAAAATGCAGAAAATCATCGTGTTGCTCAGGAAGAGAATTTTGATGAACAAGATTTGATTGATTTTATCAATGAAAATAACATTAGCATGTTGGCTCCATATATGATCGGTTATTTTGAACCAGAATCAATTACTGAACTTACAGTTTCTTGGTGGACAGAAGAAATGGAGTTAGAAGGTTTGGCTAAAGATCCAGATTGGAAGGGCGAAACCCCGGGTGTTAAGTTAAACATAAATGATGATGGTAATTTTATTCAATTTAGAAAATCAGGTGTAAATTATTTTACCAATGAAATGGTATATGCTAATGATGAATATGCTATGGATAATCCTACAGTAGTATTTGGAAGTTTTGAAGATGATGCTATCCTTGATCCAGGAGATGAATGGTACGGGGGAGGGGGTAGTACTACTCCACCACCAACAGCACAATCTGTAAAAATACAATGTTCTGATCTTGTTGAAGGGTCCCGATATACCTTGAGTATGCCTGATTGGAGATTGATTCAAAGTGTCAGAAGTTGGCCAAATAACAATTTTGTTCATTTGTGGCTTGTTTATGGAGAGATTTCTGGATTCAATCCTTCAGGTCAACCAAACTTAAATGATAACATCACAAAACCTCTTACTGGTTATAAAATACTAAGAAGGCATGCAAATGAAGGAAGATGGCAGCCTGGTCCAGTTTTAACTTCTCAGTTACCAGACGAATCAGTAAATTTTTATTTAATTTGGGCAGTAGAGCGTCCATCCACACGTTTTAGTATTTCAGGAGATTTGAAAATAAGCAAAGATGGACTTACTATACCAATAAAAGAGTTTACCATATCCAAAGAACTAAGATTATTAGGGAATCCAAATTCAGATTCATATATGAATTTCAATAAATGCTTTGTTCTTGATGATAATTATAATATTCAGGGAGATGCCTTTGATAATAGTGGAAGTTTGATAACTAGAACTGTTGAAGGTGATACATATCCTGTAATTCGTCAAAATGTTGCAGAATTTATTTTAAGAACAAGACATTAAATTATGAAGTATTTAGTTTTTTTTCTGTTTGTCTTTCTTCTTTTTCAAGAGGTTTCATTTGCACAAGATGTGAAAAAAAACCGTTTTGAAATTAACACCTTTCAAAATAGAGGGGCAAATACAATTGGTCCAGAATCAGTAAAGGCAACAGGAATCAATATCGGATATACAAGATATGTTTTAAACAGACTCAACTTGGGAGTTGCTTATGGTTTCGGTGAATTCTACGGCAGAGGTTCCGATCTTCTAGAGCGTTTTGACGATTTCAATGATTTAGAAAGAGACTATCGCCAATTTCAAATTAAACTTGGATACGATGTTATTCAAACTGAAAGATTTGTTTTGGGTATTCAAGCTGAATACCTACGAAATTATCGTAATGGAGTCGATGAAATACTTACTTCATGGGATCGAGATGAACAAGGAAATAAAGTTAATTTTCAAGAAAGTATAGGTTTTAGCCGAAGTGCCACTCCTAGTTTTTATACTGGAGCATATTTGATGACTAAGTTGCATAATCAAATTTATTTAAAAGGTGACGCATCCTATGGAGTTCCAAGTATGAATTTTGATTACCAATTATTTCAATTTTCATTTGGACTAACCTATCAATTTTAATTAAAAAGTACCTGAAAGCTCTCTGGATTTATTTCTAGGGAGCTTTTTAAATTAAATGTGTCATTAAAATTTGAGTAAATGAAAAGAGTATTAATTGTTTTTGCATTTTTATGTGTATCAGTTTCCAGTGCTATAGCCCAAGAAAGTAAAGATAAAGAACTGATCTACAGAATAGGGGCAGGGCCTGCGATTGAAGGAAGTTGGGGTTTTTGGGCTGTTAATTTCATGAATGAATTGAGCTATTATGCCACGCCTAGATTTTCAATCAATCCTTCTTTGACTTATTTCGCATCTGTTGCAGATTTTGACCTTGGTGGTGGTTATTGGGAATCAAGAATGAATGGTGAAAACACGGAAACATTTGTTTCAAGCTTTTTCACCGATGTCAGGTTCCAATATGATGTGATTAAGACGAGTAAGGATTTTAGAATCGGGCTTGGCTTTGGTCCATCATTTCAGTACGGAGGAGATGGAGTACATGGTGGCTGGGTTTTGAATGAATTCGGAGAATATGATAGTGTTTGGCTGGTAGAAAGGTTTGCTAGGTTAGGCTATGTGACACAAGTGACCTTCGACTGGCAAGGAAAAAATATCAATCGAAGAAATACCCTAGGAGTAAGCATGTCTTCTTTTGAAGGTTATTGGCCCTATTATTTGATGGTGAATTATAGGCTTGGGTTTAAGTTATGATAAAGTCTGAAATGGAGTATGATGCTATTGTTTTGGGAGTATAGTTTGTTAGACCTGTCAGGTTTTCAAAACCTGACAGGTCTAACTTTTACGAAGATTTTCAGTTTTTAACGATTACATCAATCTCGATTTCAACTTTTCCTTTGATCCCAAAGGGATCACTTGTCTATAGCATCGAACATGCCACGAAGAGTACGACCTCAACGGGGTCGAATTGCTCGTCTTAGTTCTTTTCTATAAACATATGACCTCTACGAGGTCTTTTTTAGGATTTAAAATGAGTAAATAAGCATAATGTAACTACTCAGGTTGTAAATTAGCTATATGATTTAGATTTTCTAAGATATTTCCCGAACGTTTGATCAGGGTATCCACGACGGATCTTATAACACAGAAGTTTTCAGCTCCATTGTTGGATTTGAACTGTCCTGATATTTTTTGTTTCACCTTGATGTTGCGTATGGCTCTTTCAGAGGCATTGTTATCCGGTGGTACTTTTTGGTGATAGAGAAAAGTAAAAAGTGACTTTCTGTATTTCAGGAGTCTTTTTTGTAGGGATACTGCTTCTTTATGTTTTGACTCTACAGGTTGGGCGAGTAGGTTATCCATCTTCTCTTCAATGGAAGCAATACTCCTGCTATTCTCTGGATCTGGTAGTTTTTTGAGTTTTCTCTTCAGTGAGATAGCTTCCCTGAACAGGGCCCTAAGGCTGTCAGCCCATTTAGATTTATAGCGTTCAACAATGTAGTTGAGCTCCCTAAGCAGATGTGCACAACAGAGCTGGTGCAGGTTTTCCGAATAGTTGAAGTATGCCCTCCATGCATCGTGGCACAATACTGCCTTTCCGAACCCATCGGGAAAATGTGTATTCATCGCCTTAAGTCCACGTGATTCAGATATAGCTAACAGGGTGAGTTCCTCGGTCTGATAAGTCCAGACCCACTGTTTGTTTCCATCCACTTTAGCCCCAGTCTCGTCAGCTCCTATCACAGGACTTTTAGAGACTGCCGTCTTTATCTTTGCATATATTGGTGCAGACTTGCGGGCAAACCTACCGATAATGTTATCGATACTCCCCTCGCTGAGATTAATACCGAAGCAGTCCCTGAGAAGTTCTTTCATCCTTCTATAGGGAACATACTGTCTGGCATGCAGATAACCGACAATGGTTTCAACACCGCTCCCGTACTGTATGGGGGCATTGATATTGTCAGGGAATGACCCACTGATCTTTTCTCCACAGGAACAGTTTTTGGAAAAGATTCTATGCTCGGTACATACCACTTTAATCACAGGAAGATCCAGGACCTGTCTTTTGGAGGACAGTTCTGCTGGAACCGCCGACAGATCACCACCACAGCAGGTACAGAATAAAGGGATGTGGTTTTCTATTATGTCCGGGGAGGATGTCATTTCAAGGGTATGGCCTTTGTGTCCAGGCTGACCGCCGGTTTTGCGCCCTGTATCCTGACGGAGACTCTGATTTTTTTTGGGGCGGTTCTCGTCTTTTGAAGGGGGAACCGAGCTGTTGCGGCTGTTTTTGGGATTACGGTAACGGGCAAGCTCATTTTCCAAATCGGATACCCTAGATTTTAAAGACTTGACCTGCTCCATAAGCTGGAGGTTCATCTTGATCAGTTCCTGAATAAGCGTATCCCTGTGGTCCAATATACTATAGAAATGTTTCCTGAATATCAGCACATAATCCCATGAATACCAATAATCCACGCTGTTTTTCCCCACAAAAAAATGTGGATAAACCAACTTTAAAGCTGATTTTCGTACATTCACATACAAATACGCATCAATACACCACAGAGGGCAACAAGACTCCAAATACTTGAATATTGGTCAGTAAATAATGTACCTGAGTAGTTACAGCATAATAAATTAATTACATATTTCGTAACTTTGTTTTGTAATATAGAATAATTTATTCTTATAAAAATTTAATGAGGATCGTTACTCATAAACGAATACAGGAATTTGTAAAAAAGCATGCTGATGCTGAATTGCCATTGCGATTTAGGTATTCTACTACAAGTAAGAAAGAATGGAACTCTCTAAATGATATCAAAAAAGATTTCAATTCGGTTGATTATGTAGGGAATCATCGTTTTGTTTTCAGTATCAAGGGGAACAATTATCGGCTGATTGCTATAATTTCATTCAATGCCAAAAAGGTTTATATCCGATTCATTGGTACACACGCAGAATATGATGAAATACAGGATATTCAAAATATTTAAAACATGATTAAATCCGAAAAAGAATATCAAGCAATCTTAAATAGGGTAGAAGAGTTACTTTCCAATCCTGAAAATATAGAAAACTCAGAATCCAAAAGTTACATTGAATTGAACTTGCTTTCTGATTTAGTAGCAGATTATGAAGAGAAATACTATCCCATTCCAACCCCAACTTTGTCAGAAGCTATAAGGCTGCGCATGCAAGAAAGAGGCTTAACACAAAAATCTCTCTCTGAATATCTTGGGGTAAGTACCTCAAGAATCAGTGAGTACTTAAATGGAAAAAGTGAGCCTACGCTTAAAATCGCCAGAGAAATTAGTAAAAAATTAGATATCGAAGCTTCTATCGTTTTGGGAGTTTAGGATTGAAAAGACCTATCAGGTTTTCAAAACCTGACAGGTCTAGATATTACAAAGATTTTCTTTTCTCTAGGATCAAATCAATCTTGATGCCCACCTCTTCCTTGATCCCAAAGGGATCACACGTCTATAACATCGATCAGCCAATCAAAGGTACGACCCCGACGGGGTCGAATAGCTCGTCTTAGTTCTTTTCTATAAACATTCGACCTATACGAGGTCAAACTTTCTGACCTGAAATCCAATTTTAATATATTCATCCACCTTGATTACAAAGCAAGGAAATGGTAAAACAAAAAAAGCTGACCCTGCAAAGGGTCAGCTTTTTTGTCTTAAGTCTTGTGTCTTAAGTCTTATTTCTAAAAAGAATTATCCTATAGAAATTCTCTTAAAAGCAGCTACAGTCATTCCTTTGCTTACGCTATCCAGGTACTGAGCGATAGTTTGGCTGCTATCTTTCACGAATTGCTGGCTCAACAAAGTGTTTTCTTTGTAGAACTTGTTCAGTTTACCTAAAGCGATTTTTTCAAGCATTTCTTCAGGCTTACCTTCTTGTCTTGCTTGGTCTTTACCCACTTCGATTTCTCTTTCTACTGTAGTAGCATCCACACCGTCTTTATCAACAGCTACTGGGTTCATAGCAGCAATTTGCATTGCTACATCTTTTCCAGCTTCTTCAACGTCTGCACCGCTAGTGCTTGTTAAAGCTACCAATACACCCAATTTACCATTGGAGTGAATATAAGGAACAACAGCTTCACCAGTTACGATTTCATAATGGGAAATTTCGATTTTCTCACCAATCTTTCCAGTCATTTCAATGATTTTCTCAGCAGTAGTGATGTTTTCGAATGGCAATGCCAAGATTTGCTCTACTGAAGTAGCATTGTTTGATGTAGCAAGGTCAAGAAGTGTATTTGCGAAAGCAGAAAACTCTTCATTTTTAGCCACAAAATCAGTTTCACAAGTCAATGAAAGTAAAGTTCCAGTTTTACCGTCAGCACTTACGTGCGTTACGATAGTACCTTCTTTAGTCTCTCTATCAGCTCTAGAAGCAGATACTTTTTGTCCTTTTTTTCTAAGGATATCAATAGCTTTTTCGAAATCTCCTTCAGCTTCAGTAAGGGCTTTTTTACAGTCCATCATACCGGCTCCAGTCATTTGTCTTAATTTATTTACTTCTTGTGCAGTAATAGCCATTTTTTAGTCAATTTATTAGATTAAACTTTTTCTATATTTTTTCAAGCCTTGTCAGTCTGCCAAGACGGATAGACAGGGTTATGTAATCAAGTAGTAAAACAAAAAATTGAACATAGGGGTAAACCTGATGTTCAATCTTTTGTAATTTATTTCAAAGTAGTGGATTACTCTTTTGTCTCAGCGTCCACAGCTTTTTTTGCTTCCTCCTCTTCAGTGAGTTTAGCATCTTCTTTATCTCTCTTTCTTTCAGAAAGTCCTTCTTCGATAGCTGCGCCAAACGCTTTTACGAGCAAAGAGATTGATTTGAATGCATCATCATTGGATGGGATAGGGAAATCTACCTCGTTCGGGTTAGAGTTCGTATCTACCAATGCGAAAACAGGGATACCAAGCTTCTGTGCTTCGGCTATAGCGATGTGCTCTCTTTTGATGTCTACTACGAACAAAGCAGCAGGAAGTCTAGTCAGGTCAGCAATACCGCCCAATACAGATTCCAACTTTTCTCTTTGTCTTGTGACCATTAGACGTTCTTTCTTCGCTAAGTTCAGATAAGCTTCTTCTTTCATCAACTTGTCGATGGAAGACATTTTCTTCAAAGATTTTCTGATTGTGGCGAAGTTAGTCAACATACCACCTAACCATCTTTCGGTTACGTAAGGCATGTTAAGTCTTCGAGCTTCATCGGCTACTAAGTCTTTCGCTTGCTTTTTAGTAGCTACGAACATGACTTTTTTACCTGAGCGTACGATCTGCTTGATTGCGTTGGATGCTTCGTCTAGGCAAACAAGCGTTTTGTTAAGGTCGATGATATGGATTCCGTTCTTCTCCATGAAGATATACGGAGCCATTCTCGGATCCCACTTTCTAGTTAAGTGTCCAAAATGAACACCAGCATCCAGTAAGTCTTTATATTCTATTTGTGCCATTAATAAATAATATAGTTTCGATATAAAATGTAAAGAATCTTCCGATTAACGTTTCGAGAACTGGAATTTTCTTCTTGCTTTTCTACGTCCTGGCTTCTTACGTTCTACCATTCTGGAATCACGTGTTAAGAAACCTTCTTTTTTCAATGTACCTCTATGCTCTTCGTTGATTTCACAAAGTGCTCTAGCGATTGCCATTCTAGCTGCTTCTGCTTGACCTTTGATTCCACCACCGTCTACATTGATTGTGATATCATAAGTACCATCTACACCAACGAGGGCAAGAGGTTGCTTAACCACGATCTGATGCAAATCAAATGGGAAATAAGTTTCGATCGTTCTGTTGTTTACAGAGATCTCACCTTTTCCTGGTTTCATGTAGATTCTAGCAACAGATGTCTTTCTTCTACCGATTGTGTTGATAATTTCCATAGACTGCTTTGATTAGAATTTGTGTTCTTTTGGTTGTTGTGCAGCATGAGGATGTTCTGGTCCTTCATACACGAATAAGTTTCTGTACAACTGTCTTCCAAGTCTGTTTTTAGGAAGCATACCTCTTACGGCTTTCTCTACCAAGATTGGTGCAGATTTTTGCATCAATAATTTTGGGGTAGAGATGCGCTGACCTCCAGGGTATCCAGTGTGACGAACATATACTTTATCGTTCCACTTTTTACCAGTCAATCTAACCTTGTCTGCATTGATGACAATCACATTGTCTCCGCAGTCTACGTGAGGGGTATAAGATGTCTTATGCTTACCTCTCAAGATTTTCGCTACCTCACTTGCGAATCTACCTAACACTGCAGCCTGGGCATCCACTACGATCCAGTTTTTTTCTGCAGTTGCGACATTCGCTGATACGGTCTTATAGCTTAATGTATCCACTGTGTAAATGTTTAATTATGAGCTTGTTAAATATATTTCACCCTCAAAAAGGGACACAAAGATAGAAGTAATTTCTTTTTAATGCAAAAGAAAGAACATTATTGCCCACATTTTCACGGCTTTAGTATAGATTTTTATGATGTAAATGTATTTCTTTCAAATCTAGCCAATTTCCGCTTCAAATGAAGTCAGCGTATTTACTCCTACTTATTTTTCTCCAATTGCTTGACTAAGACGTCAAAATCTTTCGGATATGGAGCAATGACCTCTATGCTTTCTCCTTTCACTCCTGTGAAATTCAAGGCGTAGGCATGTAGCGATACACGTTGCATAATAGGTTGCTCCTCTGTGTTTTTCTTGAGGTTGAATCGCCTTTTGAGTTCTGATAGGTAAAGGGGCTTTCCTCCGTATGTTTCATCTCCACAAATTGGGGACTTCAAGTAAGCCAGGTGAACCCTGATTTGATGAAGTCTTCCGGTGACCGGTTTGCATTCTATTAAGGAATGCTTGAAATAGGTCTTCACTGTTTTGAAATACGTCTGTGCCGGCTTACCATCTTTGCTGACTTTGGCGATTCCCTTATTGTTGGCGAGTAGATTTTTGTCCACCAAGACATCTTTGTAATCATGGATGCCTTCTACTACTGCATGATAGATTTTATCAACTTTCCTGTCTTCAAACTGAATGGCGATATTTCGGTAGGCCGCAGGATGCTTGGCTATTGCCAGGCAACCGGAAGTCTCCTTGTCCAGACGATGACACACCTGGGCATCAGGGGTGTATCCTTTGGCCAAGTCCAGAATATTCTGGGCCTCATGCCGGTCATCCAATGTCGATAAATATGGAAGCTTATTGATCACGAGGTAATCCTCATTTTCAAACAGAATAAGATCTTTAAAATCAATTTTCTTCATGCAGCTTCATTTCCCAATAAGGGCGCAAAAGTATGGAAATAAATCAAGTAGAAGAAATTTTAACAAAAGAATATTTTGGAGGTGCTTGGAAAAAACTCCGTAGGAGTGACCGGCGTCTTAACCATGGGTTTCAACCCATGGTAAAAGATGGTAGCTGATGAGTTGAGTGCCGTAGGTACGACCGATCTTATAGAATTATCTACTATCGTCCATCCCTATGGGACTTTTGGGGGAGGTTTTTTGTTTTTTTTCGAAGGCTTAAGCCTAAGGTTAATATTTCGTCCTTGCCGATGGCACTTTTGATTTGAAAATCTCTTTTTCCTTTATCCTTGACATTTCCTCTTTTATTTTACCTTTGGGAAAGGAAAAATCTAACGAATGAACAATCAAACACCAAATTCCAAACTTCGAACTGTCAATGTCATGCGCTATGTCATGCCGCTTCGAGAAGGGGGGTCTTTGCCTGCTTTGGCAGATGCGGATGATGGATTTAGCTATGTGTTGAAGTTTCGAGGAGCGGGTCAGCGTGAAAAAGCATTGATCGCTGAGTTGCTTGGAGGTGAAATCGCAAGATTACTTGGCTTCAAAGTTCCTGAATTGGTATTCGCTAATTTGGATGAAGCTTTTGGGAGGTCAGAAGGTGATGAGGAAATTCAGGATTTGCTCAAGGGAAGTCAGGGATTGAATCTCGCACTACATTTTTTATCCAAGGCTTTGACTTTTGATCCTGGTGCTACATTAGTAGATCCGCTATTGGCTTCCAAGATTGTTTGGCTAGATGCATACATCACAAATGTGGATAGAACTTTCCGAAATACGAATATGCTAATTTGGAACAGAGAACTTTGGCTGATCGATCATGGGGCTTCTTTCCTTTTCCATCATTCTTGGGACAATTGGCAAAAACATGCAGAAGGTCCATTTCCTACGATCAAAACACACGTCTTACTTCCTTATGCAAGCGAATTGGAAGTAGTTGATCTTGAATTTAAGAAAACCCTAACTCGCGCTGTTATTCGAACCATCGTTGACTTGATTCCTGATGAATGGATCTTGGCATCTAGAGATGTGGAAGATGCAGAAGAAGGAAGGGCGATCTATGAATCATTTTTAATAAAGAGATTAGAATTTTCAGGAGTATTTATAAAAGAAGCCGAAGATGCAAGGAAAGCACTTATATGAATATGCCATTCTGCGAGTTGTGCCCAGGGTAGAGCGCGAGGAATTTATCAATGTGGGTGTATTGCTCTGCTCCAAGAAGGAAAATTTCTTGAAATGCAAAGTTAGTTTGGATATTACTAAACTCAAAGCTTTGGATTCCGAGGCTGATGCACAGCTATTTGAGAATTATCTCGATTCCTTAGATCAAATTTGTCAAGGTAAAGCAAATGGGAGCCCCATCTCACAGCAAGATGCGCCTTCAAGATTCCGCTGGCTGACAGCCAATCGCAGTTCTATGATTCAAACATCCCGACCACATGGCGGTTTTTCGGATAATTTAGACGCGACCTTGGAGGAGCTATTTCAGCTATTTGTTCAGTAGTTTATTAATTTCCAGAAAAAGAAACCTCGATCATCACAGGAAAATGATCGGAAGGGTATTTCAGTCCATAATTGTCAGTCAAAATACCATATCTAAGGACTTGGATTCCTTGATTCACAAAAACATAATCGATAATTCTTTCAGGTTTTTTATCCCAGCTGTATCCATTGAATGTTCCTATAGCTCCGTAAGGAGTATTTTGGCTTAAATTTTTGCTGTCTTTGAAATCGCTTTTCACGATAATTTCATAAGCTTTATTGTCATTCTCCACATTGAAATCACCCATCAAAATCACAGGGGTGTTTTCAGTATTGATGGATTTGATTTTTTCTAAAATCAATTTACTACTTTCCTCTCTTGCTTTTTGGCCAACATGGTCATAGTGGATATTGAAAACATAAAATTTCTGACCATTTTTATCCTCAAAATTTCCATAAGTACAAATCCGATTGAGTGCTGCATCCCAACCTTTTGAGGCCACATCAGGAGTCGGTGAGAGCCAAAAGGTATTGCTTTCTATTAAGGTAAATTTTTTGGAATTGTAAAAAATTGCAGAAAACTCACCTTTGATTCCATCTTCTTCTCTACTTTGGCCAATATAGGGGAAATTCAAATTTTCGCTGATTTCATCTAATTGATGTTTCATCCCTTCTTGAGTTCCTATAAGATCCATTTTGTGAAACTGCATCAAATTGATCAAGTGACTTGACCGATCCTTCCAGAGATTTTCTAAGTCATTACGGTCATCAAATTTTATGTTATAAGTTGCGAATTGATAACTTTGTCCTAAAGCGACTTCATTTATGAATAAGATAATAAAGAAGAGATAGATGAGTTTTATGTTCATTTTCTTTTGATTTAAAAGTAAATGTTAGGTTTTGTTAAAGTCATGAAATTAAAAATAAAAACAATAAATACTACCTAAATATGATTATTGATCCTAGTAATGTTTCCTCAGCTGACTTTCAGGCTTATCTTCAAGGTACTGTGGCTCCAAGGCCTATCGCTTTTGCAAGCACAGTAGATAAAAATGGGAAAGTCAACCTCAGTCCATTTAGCTACTTCAATGTTTTTAGTACGAACCCTCCGATTTTGGTTTTTTCACCATCCCGAAGGGTAAGGGACAATACCACAAAGCATACTCTTGAAAATGTACACGAAGTCAAAGAAGTGGTTATCAATATCGTAGATTTTTCTCTTGTTGAACAGATGTCGCTTTCAAGCACTGAATATGATAAAGGCGTCAATGAATTTGTGAAAGCAGGGTTGACTCCTGAGAAATCTTTGAAAGTTTCTCCTCCTAGAGTGAAGGAATCTCCAGCAGCCTTTGAATGTATTGTAAAAGACATCATTTCACTTGGTGAAGAAGGAGGTGCGGGGAATTTGATTATTTGTGAAGTGATTATGGCACATATTTCTGATTCAATCTTAGATGAAAATGGCCAAATTAGTCCTTACAAGTTAGATGCAGTCTCGAGAATGGGAGGGAATTGGTATTGCAGAGCCAATGGAGAAGCACTTTTTGAGATTCCAAAGCCAATTAGAAACAAGGGGATCGGGGTTGATCAAATTCCAAGTGTCATTCAAAACAGTGTAGTGCTTACTGGAAATAATCTGGGTAGATTGGGCAATATTGAAAAAATCCCTTCAAAAGATGAGGTTTTGGAATATGGGGATAGACCTGAAATCGTGGAGATGAAAATTAGATTTCAAAATGATCAAGAAAGCCTTTCCTTTCATTTACATGAACATGCAAAAATACTCTTAGAAGAAGGGAATGTGGAAGATGCATGGAAAGTCTTGTTGCAGTTTCCAACATCTTAAATTAGCCTAAAACATAGAAAGAGAGCCGAGGCTCTCTTTCTATGTTTTAGTATTACTTTGTTGATGTCTATTCGATAATCAAATCATAAGGCATTCTTAGCATCATTCCTTCGTATTTCTTGATATTTTCAAGTTCGTTGTAAACTGGGTAAAAAGAACCTAGTTTCGATTTCATGTATCTCGTCTGAACATCATTGGTAAGGTCAGCCATCAATTTTTCAAACCAAGGCTTTACTTGTGGATAATATGCAACTTTATAATCTTCTTCTACGCCAGCTTTGATAGCTGCGATCTCAATAGCGTCTTCTAGTCCACCTAAGACATCAACAAGTCCATTTTCTTTTCCTTGAATTCCTGACCAAACTCTTCCTGATGCTACTTCAAGTACTTCTTCTTTGGTCATGTTTCTACCATCAGCCACCCTGGAGATGAAAGTATCATAGCCATCTTCAATATTATTTTGGAATATGGATTTTTCAAGATCTGTCAGTTGTCTTGTGAAACTCAAGAAATCAGATAACTCACCAGTTTTTACGACATCTGTTGTAAGGCCTAATTTGTTTTTCATCAATCCTTCTGCATTGAACCACAATCCGAAGATCCCGATAGAACCTGTGATCGTGTTTGGTTGTGCAACAATCGTATCAGCAGGAGCAGAGATGTAATACCCGCCTGAAGCTGCATATTCTCCCATTGACGCGATGATTGGTTTTTCTTTTTTCGCTTCTTCAAGTGCTCTCCACATTACTTCTGAGGCCAATGCAGATCCTCCAGGAGAATTCACACGTACCACAATTGCTTTGACACTTTCGTCATTTTTTGCTCTGTTGACTTCCTTGACAAAGGACTCTGATGCAATCACACCCTCAGCAGTGCCACTGACAATTTCGCCTTGTGCGATGATGACAGCGATTTTGTTTTTTGAAAGAATGTTTTTTGTTTTTGCGTCTTTGTTGATAGTTGTGACATTGATTGTGTTGATGTCGTCGTCTTCATCTAGACCAAGTTTCTCTCTAAGTAAATCTTTTACTTGGTCCTCGTACCAAAGTCCATCTACCAAGTTTAAGTCCACTGCATCGCTATTTTTACGAACGAGCATTTGGCTGTTGATTTCTTTTGCTTTTTCTAAATCTATCGATCTGCTCTCAGCCACTTTTGCAACCGCAAAATCATTCAAATCATTGAGAAATACGGAGGTCTGAAGTCTGTTTTCATCACTCATTTTATCTAGTAAAAATGGCTCAACAGCACTTTTGAACTCTCCAACTCTGAAAACAACAGGTTCGATTTCTAATTTTTCAAAAAGACCTTTAAAGAAAATAATTTCAGATGCAATGCCATTGAATTCCATGCCACCTAGTGGGTTCATATAAACCTCGTCTGCAGCTGAACTCAAAAAGTATCCACCTTCAGTATAAATCTCGCTGTAAGCAACAATGAATTTCCCGGACTCTTTGAAGCTTATTAATTCCTCTCTAAGCTCGTGAAGCATTGCTTGACCAGCAGAGACCATTCCTGCTTGGAGATAAATTCCTTTCACGTTTTCATTTTTGGCAGCCTCTTGAATGGCTTTTTTCAAGTTGACAAGTCCCACACTTGCAATACCCCCAAAACCAGGTAGAGAATTGAGATCTATTTGATCTTCACTAGTGCGTTCTACTAAAGCTCTTCCTTCAAGATTTAGAACCAAAACGGTGTTTTCTTTGATTTTGACCTCACCTTCTGATGAAGCCGCAATGGCGATGATTCCTGCCAAAATAAAAAAACTGATGACAGAAAACACCAATAGTCCTACGATTACAGCTAATACATTTCCTAGAAATTTCATATTTATTTTAAATTAAGTTCCTAAAATAGCGCTTTTTTCTTTATTGTTATATTCTGAAATAGAGAAAAGGATAATGCGACAGATTATTTTGATAATTGGCGGCAATATAGGTGATAGGTTGAGTTTAATCACACAGGCAAAGCAACTTTTAGAAGAGAAAATAGGAAAAGTTAGCTTAATTTCTTCTTTATACGAGACAGAAGCCTGGGGCGGAAACTCAAAAGGGAATTATCTCAACCAAATTTTAGTCTTAGAATCTCCTTTAGCAGCTGATGAGGTGTTAGATAAAGCTTTACAAATTGAAAAAGTGCTAGGTCGTCAGCGGGATATAAAGTGGGGAAATAGGACTATGGATATTGATATTCTTTATTATGGCGACGAAATAATAGATTCCCCCAACCTAAAAATCCCTCATCCATACCTTCACTTAAGAAGGTTTGTTCTTGAGCCACTTGCTGAAGTTGTTCCTAACTTGGTACATCCAATTTTGAATTTGACTTCAACAGAACTCTTACAAAATTGTCAGGATGATTCAATTGTAAAAGTAATAGGAGAAAAGCCCTGATTGAGGGCTTTTTCTATTAGATACTTGATACTTCTGAGTCTTTATGGATTTTTTTCACTAAGCCCTGAAGGACTTTTCCCGGTCCACATTCTATAAATTCAGATGCACCATCTTCTACCATTTGTCGTACAGATTGCGTCCATTTTACAGGAGCAGTAAGCTGTGCAATAAGATTTTTCTTGATTTCAGTGACATCGGAGATTCCAGTAGTGCTCACATTTTGGTAAACAGGACAGGATGGAGGGTTGAAGGTTGTGCTTTCAATTGCTGATTGTAATTTCTCACGTGCAGGTTCCATCAGAGGTGAGTGAAATGCACCTCCGACAGGCAAAGGTAAAGCTCTCTTGGCTCCGGCTTCTTTCATTTTTTCACAGGCGATTTCGATTCCTTTATTTGATCCAGATATCACCAGTTGTCCTGGACAATTGTAGTTCGCAGCAACAACTATTTCTTCCTTGATAGACTCACAGATTTCTTCTACTACCTGATCTTCTAATCCTAAAATAGCAGCCATGCCAGAAGGATTGATTTCACAAGCTTCCTGCATAGCCAAAGCTCTTTGATAGACTAGTTTTAAGGCATCTTCAAAAGCCAAAGTACCGTTTGCCACTAAGGCTGAAAACTCACCAAGTGAATGACCTGCTACCATATTTGGCTTGAAATTGTCTGAAGTTTTGGCTAAAATAACTGAATGTAGAAATATAGCGGGTTGAGTAACTTTCGTTTGTTTTAGTTCTTCATCGGTGCCAGAAAACATAATGTCTGTAATTCTAAATCCTAAGATTTCATTGGCTTTTTCAAAAAGCTCCTTGGCTAATTCATTGCTATCGTAAAGTTCTTTTCCCATTCCTGGGAATTGGGCGCCTTGGCCTGGAAAAACGTATGCTTTCATGCTTTTGGGGTTTAGCTATTTTTATTTTACTCACAAATATATTAAAAAAAGAAGCCCTTCTGAGGCTTCTTTTAAGGTTTATCCTATAAAATTCTAGTCTTCAAAAAAAGTAACTTCCCCGCTGTCTACATTGTAAACACCACCAACGAGCTTGACTTTTCCTTCATTTATATAGTTTATAATTATGTCGCTTCTTTCTTTGATTTCCTCCATAGCATAATGAACATTCAGTTCCGTTACATTATTTACAAATGTTTCGTTTGATCCAGATCGATTCTCTTTTGTGGATCTTTCTTTATCAATAGCGGGCTTAATCTTATGCAATAATGCTGTGATATTCCCATCCCTAACATGATTACATGCACTCGTGATTGCCCCGCATTTTGAATGTCCTAAAACGACAATCAGTTTGGATCCTGCATATTTGACGGCGTATTCCATGCTGCCAAGTATGTCTTCATTTACAACGTTTCCTGCAACTCTAGCACTAAATACATCGCCTAATCCTTGATCAAAAATCAATTCTACCGAAGTCCTCGAATCAATACAACTTAATACGATTGCAAATGGGAACTGACCGTCAGAGGTTTCATTGACTTGGTTCAATAAATTTCTATTTGCCCTAAGGTTATTTATAAACCTTTGATTCCCTTCTTTTAGGTAGTCTAATGCTTCTTGTGGAGTGATTTCAGACTGGGATTTTTTTGTATGTGTTCTCATAGTGCGTTCATTACTTTGCTATCCCAAAGAATTTTTGTAGATAGTGGAGGTTTTTTTCAAAATATTGGATAGTTATGCTCGGGCTTTATTGTTTTTAGATAAACTTCTTTTTTTCATCACTTGTAGGAAGTCGACAAGTTTCTTTTTTTCCAAACCATTTATATCTGTTTCTTCCTATCCAGTCATAGATGTTATCTCTAAACGCTTCTGGTAATAGAATTCCAATATAGAAAATTTGCCAAACACCTCCTAGGTCTTTTGCTATTCTTAGAGCTGCTGAACTTTTGTAAAAAACCTGATCTCCTTGTATAAGAACTAGAGAATCTAGATAATTTTCATCAATTGTATAATCTTTTAAAATCTCTTTGACTTCAGAATCTTGAAGCGCTCCTACTTTGAACTTATCTCGTTTATCTTTTCTAATAATGAAATCTACAGCTTGATTGCATAGATTACAGACACCATCAAAAAGGACTAGATTGTAGTCGTCTTGAATTCTCATCGAATAATCTGTATGGTTCCTTTTAGCTTTTGTTCCTGAAGCTCAGGAGCAAAGGCGTCAAACCTGACTACAGCATTGTAGAAATAAGTGCCAGCAGGTAGTTCGTTTCCATTTTTGTCAGTTCCATCCCATCTAATGAAAATGTCATTTTCATTTGCTGTCAAGCTATTGTAGCTAAAGACCTCGACGCCCCATCTGTTGACAATAAAAATCTCAACTCCCTCTACAAATCTAGGGCATTTTGAGAATGGATTGTCAAATGCCATAAATGTATCATTTGCCCCATCACCATTTGGTGTAAAGGCATTTGGCAATTCATAATATGGACAATTATCTACACAAACGATATTGCTAGGCTCACTTTCGTTTCCAGATCTATCAACTGCAGTGATGTAGTAGCACCCTTTGTAAGTTGGTAGGTTAGTAATTCTCGCGTTGCTGTTTATAGCAGAGTAAGTTTCTATTAAAGTAAACTCACCTTCTTCACCATCTTCACTGAAGTAAAGTCTATAGCTACTCAGTTCATCGTCACATTCACCAGTAAAGTCTCCTTCCCAGCTCAAATCATGAACAAAAGAATTGAAACCGCAAGATTTATCTGATAAAAATTCAGCACATTCAGGCCCTTCAAATGTCAAGATTGGTGGGCAAGGCAACCTATTATCATCAGGTCTTGCACAAATAATCTGACTCTTATTTTCTAGAGGGTAAGTGAGTAAATCTACATTATAAGAACCTTTGGTCACTACATAATAACAGTATTCAATTTCTCTTTGTAAAGGAACACCATTATGGCTTCCATCATCAAAATATGTGAAGCCTGAAGTGGTAACATCTACCTCTGCAATCAATGTGAAGTTATCTGCATCTTGAGCAGCAGGATCGGTTCTATTTCTGTAAACTTCATGGGTAAATTCTGATACTGAATTGTTCCAAGGTACATTAAATTCCCAATTTAACTCTATGGCTTCATTTATTATTACAGGCTCTAACCTGACTGAGGAAGCCATACTTGAGCTATCAATTGTCGTATTGCCCTCTTTAAGAATTACCCTATAGTTATAGACGAGATTTTCTGTGTTTAAATTTGTATCTGTAAATAAAGTGTCTGAAGTAGTTAATATGGATTCCCTATCTTGATTACCCATAAAACCAACACTTCGAATGAGTTCATAGGTAAAAGGTCCTGGGAATTGTTCGGAATCAATATCGTATGGAGGAGTCCACTTAATAAAGATTTGACCTGTTTCTGAATCGGTTTCTTCTATACTCACATTTGTGATTAATGGAACATCTACGTCGATTGTTACACAAATTTCCTCCGAAACAATGCTCTCACCTAATCTTGGAGAAGGAAATGCTGCCACTAATCTGTAACAATATGTATTTCCAGGAGAAAGTCCATTCAAATCATTATTATCCAAGAAATTGAAAGTACTCATGTCAGTAGTTCCTACTAATTCATAGCCAGCTCTGATTCCCGTTTCACATGAATCAGGCTCATAAGGATCACTATTCAATCTTCTCCAAACTTGCATGGTCTCTGCGGAATTTCCACAAGAATATGGATCCCAATTGATCTCTACAGATCTACCTTGCTGCTGCTCAAGGCTATTTATCACTGGGGGAGGGGCAATTACTTTAATATTCCAAGTTCTGATGTCAACCAAAGCTGGTCCTGAACTAGGCTGATCCGTAATTCGAACCCTTACTTGATATTCTCTCTCTCTAATATGGCTGCATACTGTTTGCCAGTTAAAATTGACAATTCCAGGACTGTCTTGAAATACTGACTCTGGACTGTAAGAAGCTGGTGAAGAAGTGATTTCTATAGGGTCTCCAAAGACTTCTATCTTTATAGGATCTCCATCAGGATCACTCCCTTGTATAATTTCTTCGATATTAGTGCCTGCTATCACGCAAAGATCATCTGGCAGTAAGAGTTCAGGTCTTTGATTATTGGTGTTTTCAATGATAATCTGCATATCACGTACCACGTAACCTATCAATCTAAATTCGCCATCAATTTTTCTATATTCTTCTATTCTAAAGGCAACATTGTATTGACCTGCGATTCCAGGTGCGTCCCAAATCAAGTCTCCAGTCAAAGGGTCAAGCGTCAAAAAAGGTGGTGTTCCTCCATCTTCTCTATTGAAACTAAACTCTGAACTATCAGGGTCTCTGTAGTTATTTACTGCTCTTTGAAAATCCTGTTTTGGAACATCCAAACTGTAAGCTAAGCTATCACCATCTGGGTCATAAGCCCCGGGATTATGGATGTATCTGATATTCACACCACCATTATCTACAGGTGGGATAGTCAATACAGGGGAGTTGTTTACCCCTAAAAATGGGTCAATTCGGATCATCGTTTCCACATAAAATGGAGTGTCCACAGAATTGTCCATATTTAAAGTATTGTCATTTCTGTTGAATTCTTTGAATCTGATGGTGTATTCACCTGGCCCTTGAAAAGTATACGTTACCACAAAAGTATTTTTCTCTATTTGATTACCCAATGGTTCTACAAGAACAATATCACTTTCTGTGTTGAGTGTAACTTCTCTACCATCCCCAAAATTGATAGTTCCTGGGCCAAAAATTACATTTGATCTTGTGTCAGTGTATCCGACAACTGTAATTCTGTAGGTTAATGCTTGAGTTGAAACTCTTTCGGCGATGATTTCACCAGCTCTAATGTGCGTAGCAGAGACTTTACTCAAGCTAGCTATCAAAATAGAAATGGTAAATAAAAGTAAATATCTGATTTTCATGGACGTCTGACTTAACAATTACAAGATATACGAAAATAACTAAACCTTGGTGAATTTATTATCATTTATTCAAACAATAAAATTACTCACTTGGTTAGGAATACAAGAAAAAACATGCAAATCTATCCATGTTGAGGTAGTTATTTAGAACCTTTTAAAATAAGTTTAAACCCTAAAGCTTTGATTGTTTGCTAAGGTTTACAAATGTAAATTTGGCTTCCAAAGTACAATCTGTAAACAATCTACATTTAACAAAAAAATATGAGTTGGGTATCTAAGACCTTAAGTAGCACACTGGGCCAAAAATTATTAATGGCTCTCACTGGATTATTTCTAATTCTGTTCTTGGTAGTACACTTAGCAGGTAATCTTCAGTTATTAATTCCTGATGGAGGCGAAGCTTTTAATAAGTATGCGGCCACCATGGCAAGTAATCCTTTTATTAAGGTAGTTTCTATTGGGAACTTCGTCTTTATCCTGCTTCATGTAGTGTATGCGATTTTATTGTCTAGACACAACAAAAAATCAAGACCTGTACAATATGCGAAAGTGAAAGGATCTACAAATAGCACTTGGGCATCTAGGAACATGGGAATCTTAGGTACCATCCTTCTGATTTTCCTTTTAGTTCATTTGAGAGGGTTTTATTATGAAGTGAAATTTGGAAGTTTACCAACAGCTGTTTACGATGGGGTAGAATACAAAAATGTGTTTGCAATCGTGTCAGCGTCATACAGCAATATCCTATATGTTGCATTCTATGTGTTGAGTATGGGCTTTTTAGCATTCCATTTGTCTCACGGATTTGCGAGTGCCTTTCAGACTTTAGGATTAAATCACGTCAAATATTCTCCGCTGATTAGAAAAGTCGGTTTAGGATTTTCGATTTTGATACCCGCATTATTTGCGTTGATACCCTTGGTAATGTTTTTTCAAAACTAGTTGCCAATAAAACTGTTAATTGATTAATGAAATTAAAATCAACAAATCGATGATACTTGATTCAAAAATACCTGAAGGGCCATTAGCAGAGAAATGGACCAACCATAAATTTAATATCAAGTTGGTGAATCCTGCCAACAAAAGAAAATACGATGTCATTGTAGTGGGTACTGGTCTAGCTGGTGCCTCGGCTGCTGCATCACTTGCTGAATTAGGATATAATGTGAAAGCATTTTGTTTTCAAGACAGCCCAAGACGTGCACACTCTATAGCAGCACAAGGAGGGATTAATGCAGCAAAAAATTATCAAAATGACGGTGATTCTGTCTACAGGTTGTTTTATGATACGATCAAAGGTGGAGATTATAGAGCAAGAGAGGGGAATGTTTACCGTCTTGCCCAAGTTTCGGTAAATATCATTGATCAATGCGTAGCTCAAGGTGTTCCATTCGCAAGGGAATATGGTGGTTTGTTAGCCAACAGATCTTTTGGAGGAGCTCAGGTGTCTAGGACTTTTTATGCAAAAGGTCAAACTGGTCAGCAACTTTTACTTGGTGCATATTCAGCATTGAGCAGACAGGTAGCCAATGGGAAAGTGAAGCTTTACCCTAGAACTGAGATGATGGATGTAGTGATGGTAGATGGCAAGGCAAGAGGAATTGTCACAAGAAATCTTGTCACTGGAGCGATCGAATCACATAGTGCACATGCTGTTTTACTTTGTACTGGAGGTTATGGAAACGTCTTCTTCCTTTCTACCAATGCCATGGGGTCAAACGTAACCGCGGCTTGGAGAGCGCATAAAAAAGGAGCATACTTTGCTAACCCTTCCTTCACGCAAATTCACCCAACATGTATACCTGTTTCTGGAGACCATCAGTCTAAGTTGACTTTGATGTCCGAATCCTTGAGAAATGATGGTAGAGTTTGGGTTCCTGCTACGGTAGAGACTGCAGAGAAATTAAGAAAAGGTCAAATCAAAGTAAATGACATTAAAGAGGAAGACAGAGATTACTATTTAGAAAGAAAGTATCCATCTTTTGGTAACTTAGTTCCTCGAGATGTAGCTTCAAGAAATGCCAAGTATGTATGTGATGAAGGTCGTGGCGTAAACGAAACTGGTGAAGCTGTGTTCTTGGATTTCAGAGATGCGATTAAAAGAGATGGTGAAGATATCATCAAAGCGAAATATGGTAACTTGTTTGACATGTATCAGCAAATCACTGGGGATAATCCATATCAAGTTCCAATGATGATTTACCCCGCAGTCCATTACACAATGGGAGGACTATGGGTAGATTATAATTTGATGACGACAATACCTGGGCTTTATGCTTTAGGAGAAGCAAACTTCTCAGATCATGGTGCAAATAGATTAGGTGCTTCTGCCTTGATGCAAGGTCTAGCGGATGGTTATTTCGTGATTCCTTACACAATCGGTGATTATTTAGCTCAAAATTCTAACGAAAGAATACCAACTGACCACCCCGAGTTTAAGAAAGCCGAGGTTGAGGTAAGTGAAAGGCTTCAAAAATTACTCAATATTAAAGGTGAGAAGACCGTTGATTTTTTCCACAAAAAGTTAGGTAAAATCATGTGGGATTATTGTGGAATGGCTAGAACTGAAGAAGGGTTGACCAAAGCAAAAGCGATGATCAAAGAATTGAAAAAAGAATTCTGGTCTAATGTCAATGTCTTAGGAGCAAATGAAGAATTGAACCAATCTTTGGAAAAGGCTAACCGAGTTGCTGACTTCTTAGAATTGGGAGAATTGATGGTAGATGATGCCTTGAGTAGAAATGAATCTTGTGGAGGTCATTTCAGAGAGGAATATCAGACACCAGAAGGTGAAGCATTGAGAGATGACGAAAACTTTGCTTTTGTTTCTGCATGGAAATTCTTGGGCGAAGGACAAGAAGAAGAGTTGAACAAAGAACCTCTAGTTTTCGAAAATGTGAAATTGACCCAAAGAAGTTACAAGTAATTTAAAAGCATTAAAAGCATTAAAGTTATGAATTTAACCTTAAAAGTCTGGAGACAGAAAAATAACGCCGATCAAGGTGGATTTAAAGAATATAAAATATCTGACATTTCTGAAGACATGTCTTTCCTAGAAATGCTCGATGTATTGAACGAAGGTCTTTCATCCAAAGGTGAAGATCCTGTTCATTTCGATCATGACTGTAGAGAAGGGATTTGTGGAATGTGTTCCTTATATATTGATGGTAAGCCACATGGGCCCCAGCAGACTACAACATGTCAACTGCACATGAGATCTTTCAGTGATGGAGATGTGATCACAATTGAACCTTGGAGAGCAAAAGCCTTCCCAGTTTTGAAGGATTTGGTGGTAGATAGATCCTCTTTTGATAGAATTATTCAAGCTGGAGGATATGTTTCAGTAAACACTGGAGGAGTACCTGATGCAAACGAAATCCCAATCCCAAAATCAATAGCAGATTTAGCAATGGACGCAGCGCAGTGTATCGGCTGTGGTGCTTGTGTAGCTGCTTGCAAGAATGCATCTGCAATGCTTTTTACTTCTGCTAAAATTTCTCAATTGGCTTTGTTGCCTCAAGGGCAAGTAGAAAGAAAAGTGAGAGCCGAGAAAATGGTTGCTCAAATGGATGCTGAAGGATTCGGAGCATGTACCAATACAGGTGCTTGCGAAGCAGAATGTCCTAAAGGAATCAGCATCACAAATATCGCGAGAATGAATAGAGAATACTTCTCAGCAGTAGTGAGCAGTGATTCAATCTAAAAATTAAAAAGAATTGATTAAAAGAGCCGGGTCAACCGGCTCTTTTTTTTAAAGTACTACATTGGATCTATTTTATCTGATTTCTAATAAATAAGTATCAATTTTGTTGAAGTAGGGTGTGTCATTTAGTTTTTGAAGTGAGATATAGGTTTTTGTTGATTTGAAAGAGATATGAAATGTATCTTTAAGCTGATCATATTGTAGTCAGTTAGATGTTACTATCTGAATTTGAAGTTTCAATATTCTTATAATCTTTAGATTAGATGAACAGGTACTTTTTGCCTAGTTCATTTATAAGTATATTTAATGATCAATTAAAATGTATATCCGCATTCACACTGGTAGCCACTTATAGTATTGTATATCTTTCATTCCAATCAGCTGCGGTCTGTCGGAGATATTTCGCATACATATAATATTCACATACTGGTGTCATTGAGGAAAATCATATCAATTAATTTAAATTATTTGTAAACCAAGAAGAAAGGAAACAGATGCATTACATTGACCTAGGCATATTTGTCGGGTACATGTTGATTATGCTAGGAGTAGGATACTATTTCATGCATAAAAATAAAAATCAAGATGATTATTACGTAGGAGGAAGAGATATTGGTAGTTGGCATATTGGACTTTCTGTTGTTGCGACTGATGTAGGTGGAGGTTTTTCTGTGGGACTTGGAGGTCTAGGCTTTGTAATGGGTCTCTCAGGAAGCTGGATGCTTTTCACAGGTTTGCTAGGAGCATGGCTTGCTGCAGTTTTTTTGATACCTAGAGTCAAACAAGATAGTGCTTTCGCAAATTTTTATACCTTTCCACAAATTTTCAAATATCTTTTTGATAGAAATGTGGGAATTGTAGCCGCTGTCATTTGTTTGATCGGCTATTTAGGCTTTACATCTTCACAACTACTTGCAGGAGCAAAATTGGCATCAGGTACTTTTGAGGAACTTGGTATCAACCAAGCTCTTTGGATTATGGGGGCAATTGCAGTTATCTACACTGTTCTTGGAGGGCTAAAGGCTGTAATTTACACTGATACTGTACAATGGATAATCTTGATGTTGGGGTTTATATTTATCGGTTTACCCGTGGCATATATTCATGTAGGAGGATGGGAGGTTATAAGAGGGACATTACCGGAAGAGTTTTTCTCTTTGACCAATTTAAGATGGCAAGATTTTGCAAACTGGGGAATTACCATTTTGCCGATATGGTTTATTGGGATGACCTTGTATCAAAGAATTTTTGCGAGTAGAGATACGGCCTCTGCCAAAAAAGCTTGGTTTATCGCTGGCTTATTCGAGTGGCCAATTATGGCCTTTATGGGAGTTTCTTTAGGTCTCTTATCACGAGTTGCTTTTGAACAGGATTTATTGATCTTCGATTTAGAAACTCTTGATCCAGAAATGGGACTGCCAATTTTGCTAAGAACCATTTTGCCTTCAGGTCTTCTAGGCTTAATGATGGCAGCTTATTTTTCAGCGGTTTTGTCCACAGCAGATTCTTGTCTAATGGCTGCATCGGGAAATTTGAGTACTGATATTTTTGGAAAATGGCTCAATAAAAAATCTGAAAAAACTCAAATAAGATATTCTCAGCTTTTCACCCTCTTGCTTGGTGCCATTGCCTTGATTGTCGCATTGCAAATGACAAATGTATTAGAACTAATGTTGTACTCTTATGCATTTATGGTTTCAGGGTTATTGATCCCAGTTTTGTTTGGACTTTTTACAAAAATGCATGATCCAACTGCCGCAATGTCCGCAATGCTTATAGGTGGTTCTACTACAGGAAGTTTAAGTTTACTGGATTTAGCCCTTCCTTTAGATCTGGATCCAAATTTTTTCGGTGTTTTTGCCTCTTTAGCAACGTTTTTGCTTGTTGTTAACCTTAGAAAAAGAAAATTTCAAAATTAAATTACAGAAAATGCTCAAAATAGAAACACTTTCCGCAATTGATCACGCGACATATTTGCAAAAAAAAGAAATTGCAGATTTCTTATTTACTCATCTCGAACAGTACGGTGATCCTCATGCAGACATCATGAAGTGCCTAGATTATGCCTTAGACCAAGCGGTGGACAAAGGAGGATTTACAGTAATGGCTCGAGATAATGATAAAATCGTAGGGGCTGTTGTGATGAATAGAACAGGTATGTCAGGTTATATTCCAGAAAATATCCTTGTTTATATTGCTGTGGATGCTTCACAAAGAGGTAAAGGTGTTGGAAAAAAATTAATGCAAACAGCAATCAAAATGGCAAATGGAAATATTGCTCTCCATGTTGAGCCTGATAATCCTGCAAAGAAGTTGTATGAAAGTCTCGGATTTACGAATAAATATCTCGAAATGAGATTAACCAAATAATGAAACAATGGCATTTTTAAATTTATACAGAGGAAAATTAAAACAGAACTTTGGATTTCTCAAAGAACTATTCGAGTCAAATGATATTTCCTGGGGTGTAGTCTCCAAACTCTTTTGCGGTAACAGAGCCTATTTGAAAGAATTAATAGACTTAGGAGTAAGAGAGATTCACGACTCTAGAATCAGCAATTTAGCGAAAGTCAAAGAAATCAATCCCGATGTGCAAACTGTGTATATCAAACCACCCTCCAAAAGAAATATGGAGAAGATGGTGAGGTATGCCGATGTTAGTCTCAATAGTGAATTGACTACAATCAAATGGATCAGTGAAGAAGCTGTCAAGCAAAAAAGAAAGCACAAAATCATCATCATGGTAGAAACAGGCGATCTTCGAGAAGGAGTGATGGGAGATCATTTAATTGATTTTTATGCTGCCATTTTTGAGCTTCCGAATATTGAGGTGATTGGGCTTGGGACAAACCTCAATTGCCTCAATGGAGTTATGCCTTCTTCAGACAAATTGATACAGCTTTCGCTTTACAAGCAAATCATTGAATTGAAATTCAATAAAAAGATCCCTTGGGTCTCCGCAGGAACTTCTGTAACGATCCCCTTAATGCTACATCAGCAATTACCAAAAGGAGTCAATCATTTTCGTGTCGGTGAGACACTTTACTTTGGTATTGACCTCTTTGAAGAAAAAGTTATCGATGGAATGAATGGAGATGTGTTTGAATTATTTGCAGAAATTATCGAAATGCAAGAGAAGCCTTTATTACCATCAGGTTCTTTAGCCGCTAACCCTCAAGGAGAGGTAATTGAAATTGATGAATCTTTGTATGGAAAATCTTCATTTAGAGCCATATTGGACATAGGTCTGCTCGATGTAGATCCTAAACATCTAATTCCTGAAGATGGAGAATTTGAAATTTTAGGAGCTAGTTCTGATATGATTATTCTTAACCTAGGAATAAATGCTAAAAAATATAAAGTAGGTGATCTCGTGAAATTCAACTTGAAATACATGGGAGCGTTAGGTATAATGAATTCTAGTTACGTGGATAAGAAAATTAGTGATTAAAAGACCATTTCATTTTATTTTGAAGACCTGAGGATTATTTCTCAGGTATTTTTTTGGCATGATCTTCGTAATACTACTCATATAAACCAACTATTATTTACTATGAAAAAATCCATTTTATTATTAGCAATTATTGCCTTGTTTTCATTCGATATTCAAGCGCAGAGTGTACAAAGAAGTGATGCCGCTGGTGGGTTCGGAATTAGAGGAGGTGTAAACTTTTTCAATTTCGGCGGACAAGATGCTTCAAACAATGAATACACCAATAGAGCAGGTTTTCATGCAGGTATCTACTCTAATTTATTCTTAGGGTCGCGAATTGCTATAGAACCAGGGGTGTATTATTCTGTTAAGGGAACTCAAAATGATGATTTCGCAAACAGTAGGTCAGTATTGAATTACGTTGATGTGCCTTTATTGTTGAGGCTATACATCACAGATGGTCTGAATATCTTTGGCGGACCTCAGGCTTCATTTCTAGTTTCTTCAAAATTTGAAGGAGAATTTTTTGGTACGACATACTCTTACGATACAGAGGCTATTACCAAAACAGACTTAGGATTTGTAGTCGGCTTAGGCTATAATCTGCCTAAAGGAGTCAATCTCCAAGGTAGTTATGATTTCGGGACTTCACCAGTTTTTAAAGATTCTGATGCTGCAATTTATAACAGGGGCTTTAAGGTGTCTTTAGGATATAGTTTCTAATCACAATAAACACTAATATCCAGAAAGTTGCTTGATGAAAATCGAGCAGCTTTTTTTATTTGAGACCTTTTACCCGATCTGGATTTTCTTCAAGAAATGACTTCCAACCGGCATTTCTCCCCCTCGTTTGGATTCTTCCATCGTGAAAATGATGGCAAAGTGCAACAGCTAAAGCATCAGTCGCATCTAAAAGCTTTGGAATTTCTTTAATTTGTAATAATGTTTTGATCATTTCAGCAACTTGCTCTTTGGATGCATTACCATTGCCTGTGACAGATTGTTTCACTTTTTTAGGAGAATACTCTGTAATAGGAATTTCTCTTGCCAATGCTGCTGCCATGGCAACACCTTGCGCCCTGCCAAGCTTGAGCATGGATTGAATATTTTCTCCATAAAAAGGAGCTTCTAAGGCAACCGTATCAGGATGAAACTCTTCTATGATTCCAGTCACACGCTCAAAAATCTTTTTCAACTTCAACTCATGAGAAGCGTATTTCTTCAGATGGATTACTCCAAACTGCAACAAGGAATACTTCTTTCCAGTTATCAGAATCAATCCATAGCCCATTACATTAGTACCAGGATCGATACCTAATATGATTTTTTCCTTTCCCTCTTTTTTCTCTTCTTTACTCATCGATGCAATTTAATTGAATTCATGCTTATATTTTACCTGATTATCGGGATTGTTTATGCTTTTCTCCTACGAACTCTTGCCAATTCGTGGGAAAATGGTAACGAAAATGATGAGTTATCTTTTTCAAATGAAGCAGTTACGATTCTCATTCCTTTCAGAAATGAGGCAGAAAACCTCCCGAAAATTTTTAAGTCTATTGAGCAATTGAATCACCCTGAACTTTGCATACTTTGGATCAATGATCATTCAGAAGATTCTTCTGTTAGTGATTTAAATAAGCTAATTCATTCTGAAAATTTAAGATTTAATCATAAGCTCATACAAAGTGAACAAAAAGGTAAAAAGTCGGCTCTTGAAACGGGAGTGAAATATGCAGAATCTGAGTTTATTATTACTACTGATGCAGACTGTGAACATCCTTCGGAATGGATTAATTCCTTAATTTCTCGTTTTGAAAACCCCTCTATTCAAATGGTAGCAGGACCTGTGATGACAAAAGAAAACGAGAACTTTTTTCAAAGATTTCAACAAATTGAATGGGCTAGTATTCTTCTTGTAACGCAGTACGCAATCGCAAATAAAAATCCACTGATGTGTAGCGGAGCGAATCTGTGTTATAGAAAACAAGCTTTTCAAAAAGTAAATGGTTATCAAGGAAATATAAATATTCTGTCGGGAGATGATGAATTTCTGTTGAAAAAAATTGTTCATGAATTTGGAGCTGAAGCTATTAATTATGCAACTCATAAAGAAGCTTTGATCTTTACAAATGCTTCCAAAAACTGGACTGAATTATTTTCCCAGAGAGTGCGATGGGCATCGAAATACAAATCGCATAGCAGGTATCACTTTCTGTCTGCTTTGCTTCCTGCCTTTCTTCAACTATTTTGGATTTTAAGCATCGTCTTACCCATTTCGTATGGATTTGAAGGTTTGATCTTCTTTTTGCTAACTTGGTTATTGAAGATCATTATTGAGTATGCTTCGCTAAGCAAAATCACAAAGAAGTATAGTCTCAAATTAAACTCTCTTAATTTTTGCTATACGAGTTTGATCCATCCATACTATGTTTTGAGAACAGCTATTGGGGCGGTTTTTGGCAGGTATAGGTGGAAGGGAAGAAGCTGATGATAGATGATTAGCTCAATTTATTCTTGTTTAAATATTCTTAAAGCCTATTTTGATAGCTTGAAAAATCATAATTTAGCTAATAATTTTATAATACCATGACGAATGACGAGTTTGATCTGCTGGATGAATTATACTTTGTTCAACATTACAGTTATTTAAAAGATACTTTAGGCTGGGAGGACGATCAGCTTTTGGTTACATTGCAATCTCTTTTTGAGAAACAATTTATCAAATGCTTGTATGAGCCAGATGAGGAAGTTTTTGATGAAATAGATCTTAAAGCAAAAGCGAAAGATCTTTACTATTTGGCATCAAAAAAAGGCTTAATGAATCACAATGCTTTATAATTCAGAATTGACTACAGAAACCGTAAAATATCAAAGAAAAGAACTCGAACTGAAGGCTTTGTTGGAGATCACTCAAGCGATCAATGAAAATAAAACATCTTCGGTTCTTTTGAACATATTTAAATTTACCTGCCTGGTACATTTGAATATCCGTTCTCTTTTGCTTTATGTAGTAGATCAAAATGGATACAAACAAAATATAGCTCACGGAATCAAATCTCCCATTCCAGACATCATTCCTGTAGATAAGGTAAAAGATGATATAATTAGCGGAGAACTGAATATAGAGGTTGAAGAAGGTTATTCCTTCAATGAATTAGAAACCTACCTTCCTGTATATCATAAAGATAAAATGCTGGCCATCTTGTTTTTGAAAAAGAAAGATGACACCGGTGAATTAGACTTGGATTTTACTCAAGCATTGACCAATATATTGGTAGTAGCACTAGAGAATAAGCGATTTGCAAGAAGACAATTAGAGCAAGAGAGGTTGAAAAAAGAAGTGGAAATTGCCTCAAATGTTCAGAGAATGCTTTTTCCTTCAAATCTTCCTCAAAATGGAAAGCTGAAAGCGAAGGTGACCTATATTCCACATTCCACAGTTGGTGGAGATTATTACGATTTAATCCAAAAATCGGAGGATGAAGTATTTTTTTGTATCGCAGATGTGTCTGGTAAAGGAATGCCTGCAGCTTTATTAATGTCAAATTTTCAAGCAGCCTTAAGAACCTTGTTAAGAAGTTCTTCAGATCTTCAAATGATTGTCGAACAATTGAACTATACCATTTTTGAAAATACTGGTGGAGAGAAATTCATTACTTTCTTTCTTGGATATTACAATTTCAAAAACAGGGAGCTCAAATACGTCAATGCAGGTCACAATCCTCCTGTATTATGCTGGGAAGGCGAGAGAAGAAGCGAAGTTCTAGGAGCAGGGACAACTATCCTAGGAGCATTTGAGCATCTGCCATTTTTAGAAATTGGCGAGCGATCGCATTTGAAAAATTTCAATATTCACCTTTATACGGATGGATTAACTGAAAATTTCAATGATCATAATGAAGAATATGGTGATGAACGCTTTGAAAAATATATAAAGACAAACTTATGCGTTGACCCAGAGGTTTTTCATGAAGCTTTTTTTAAAGAGTTGGAAGCTTTTTCTAATGGAGTAGAGAGAATGGATGATATTACCTTGTTAAGCCTAAGATTTGCCTAGCTTATGGTTATTCATCATGTTCCTACCTTTATCCCAAGACTATTCAAGCATTTTACATGGCATAAGGATAGGTCAGAAAAGAAAGTTTACCTTACTTTTGATGATGGGCCAGTTCCAGGCGTGACTGACTTTGTATTGAATGAGTTAGAGCGCTTTGAGATGAAAGCGACTTTTTTTATGGTTGGTGATAATGTCAAGAAAAATCCTGAATTAGCAAAAGCGGTAAGAGACAGAGGCCATGCAATCGGTAATCATACATTTCATCATGTAAATGGCTACAAAACTCCTGATCAGCTTTATTTGAAAGAAGTAGCAGATTGTCAGTCTATTTTGGAAGAGGTTTTGGAAGTGAAGACAAATGTATTCAGACCACCTTATGGAAGGATAACCAAAAGCCAATACAATTCACTAAAGTCTCAACATGAAATCATCATGTGGGATGTGCTTTCTGGAGATTATGACTTAAGACAAACTTCTGAAAAATGTCTCCATAAATCTATCAAGTACACACAAAATGGATCGGTAATTGTTTTTCATGATCAAATCAAAACAGAAAGAGTTATCAAAGAAGTTTTACCTTCATATTTACAATTTGTCCATAAATCTGGTTTCGAGACAGCCACTCTTATATGATAGCGATTGAATTGATTGGTGTAATGTTGCTTTTGTCCCAAAATTTATTTCTGGTAGTCTTTTTACGGACTAATTTTAGAAATTTTTCTAAATTAAAAATCAAAAAATTCCCTGAGATTTCAATTTTGATCAGCGCTAGAAATGAAGCGCACAATCTTCCAGTCTGCCTTGAAGCATTAGCCAAACTGGATTATCCAAAAGATAAACTTCAAATCCTCTTGGCAAATGACAACAGCGATGATGAGACAGCGCACATACTTCAATCATGGACATCTTCTTATGCATTTGCAGATTATTTTGAGGTTAGAGAAAATCTAGGTAAAAAAAAGATCAATGGAAAGGCCAATGCTTTGGCGCAAATGGCAGAAAAAGCCACAGGAGAGTTTTTACTTTTTACCGATGCTGATTGTATCGTTCCTCCTTCTTGGGCAAAAGAGATGACTGCCGCTGCTCTTCATTCTAAAGTTGGTTTCGTGACTGGAGTCACTTCAATTAAAATAGAGGGTTTGTTTTCCCGCATGCAAGACTTAGATTGGATTTTTACTTTGGGAATGGTCAAAATTGTGTCTGATTTAGGGGTTCCTGTAACTTCGATGGGGAATAACATGTTGATTACCAGAGAGGCCTATGATGCTGTTGGGGGTTTTGAGGGGATTGATTTTTCATTGACTGAAGATTTTGAAATTGCCAGAGCAATTCAAAAGAAGAATTTTACGGGTAACCATCAATTTGGATCCCGAAATCTGATTCTTACAAATGCTCAGCCTTCTTGGGGAAGCCTTTGGGAGCAAAGAAAAAGATGGATGTATGGGGCGATGAAATTGCCTTTTTTTATTAAATTATTGTTGGCCTTACAAGCACTTTTTTTGCCTCTCGTTTTATTGTTGATTTTCAATTACGGTTGGTTAGGCTGGATCTTTTGGGCAACTAAGATGACATTACAGTCTTATTTTATTTATTACCTAAAAAAGAAAATTGATCAAAAAATCAATCCTATTTATTTTCTGATTTTTGAAATATATTATTTATTCACTGCTTGGACGACTATACTTTATTATTTTTGGCCTTCCAAGACAAGTTGGAAAGGAAGAAAATACTAAGCTTCACTGCGGCGGGTTGAAAAATTTGGGAGTTGCTTGAGCCTTTTGATTTAAATGCTTATCACCTTCCGAAAAGTCAAAAATCTAAGTTCTAAAATCAAAAAGAGATATCTCACATTCGTTCGATATGACAATTAAACCGCAAAAGATATCTTTGTGCTCTTTGGGTATCCTTGGTGTCAAGAGTGGTTTCTCAAAAATCAAAAATTAAAAATATAAAATCTACAATAACAGATGCTTTACCCTTTCTCAGATACCCACGCACATATTTATTCATCCAAGTACGATTCTGATCGAGAAGAGGTGATTCGTGAGACCTTTGAGGCTGGAGTAGAAAAAATTTATATGCCTAATGTGGATATAAATACTATTGATGGCATGTTGGAAGTAGAGCTTAAGTATCCGAAAAACTGCCTTCCAATGATGGGACTACATCCTTGTGATGTTACCAAGGATTTTGAAAAATCACTTTATGTAATGGAAGATTGGATTAATAAAAGAGATTTTGCAGGAATTGGTGAGACTGGCTTAGATTTATATTGGGACAAAACCTTTTTTGAGCAGCAAAAAGAAGCTCTTCGCATTCAAGTTCAATGGGCAAAAGATAAAAAATGGCCTATAATTCTCCATTGTAGAGATTCCATGGATGAGACGATTGAGATCATTAAAGAAATGCGGGGAGAGGATCTCCGAGGAATTTTTCATTGCTTTACAGGTTCAATTGCGCAAGGCAAGCAAATAACCGAAATGGGGTTTTTGCTTGGCATAGGGGGAGTATCGACCTACAAAAATGGTGGGTTGGATAAAGTTTTACCTGAAATTGGTTTGGAGCATTTGGTGCTTGAGACTGATGGTCCTTATCTTGCTCCTATTCCACATCGTGGAAAAAGAAACTCTCCGGCTTATATTCCTATTATTGCTCAGCGAGTAGCTGATATATTTGAGACGAGCATGGAGGAAGTTTCTCACATTACCCAAAATAACACAAAACTTATTTTCCATAATTTCCACCATGAATTATAAGATCGTAAGATTAAATACTGCCGCCAAAAGTGAAATCACTTCCTCTGTTTTGATCATCTATACAGGTGGGACACTCGGGATGGCTTATGACGATAGTGGAGCGTTGGTTCCTTTCAATTTTGGCCAAATTCTCGACAAAATCCCAACAATGACCAGTATGAATGCTGCCATTACTGTGATTTCATTCCCCGAACCTATTGACTCTTCCAATGTGAATATGAGCCATTGGGTGGATATGGCATATATCATTTATGAAAATTATGATAGCTATGATGGTTTTGTAGTCCTACACGGAACTGATACTATGGCTTATTCTGCTTCTATGCTGAGCTATATGCTCAAAGGACTCAGTAAACCGGTTATATTTACAGGAGCTCAATTGCCCATTTCAGCGATGCGCTCTGATGCAAGGGAGAACTTAATGACTTCTCTTGAAATCGCTATGGCCAAAGCTAATGGAAAGCCAATTGTACCAGAGGTATGTATTTTTTTTAATCACATGCTCTTGCGTGGAAATAGATCTAAGAAAGTTCAAAGTGTCCATTTTGATGCTTTTGAGTCTGAAAATTATCCTCCATTGGCGGAATCGGGTATTATCATTGATTACAATTATGCCTCGATCAAGCCATTTGAAGAAGGGAAAAAATTGAAATACTTCAATCGTCTAGACAATAGAGTGATGGTCTTAAAGCTCTTTCCAGGAATCACCCAAAAAATCATAGATAGCTGCTTTGAAATTGAGGGATTGCGAGGAGTAGTTTTGGAAACCTACGGCTCTGGCAATAGCCCAAGTGAAGAATGGTTTATCCAATCAATGGAAAAAGCAGTGAAAAAGGGGTTGATTATTCTCAATGTTTCACAATGTAATGGCGGAAGAGTAATCCAAGGTCGATACGAGACAAGCAAAGATATGAAGCGGATTGGGGTATTGAGTGGGGGAGATATTACCACCGAAGCAGCAATTACCAAGATGATGTTTTTGCTTGCCAACGAAAGCAGCGACGCAGAAATTAGACGAAAGTTGATAACTCCTATAGCGGGTGAGATGTCTCTTACAGCACAGAACTAATCAGATTCCTGTAAACGGCACAACACAGAAAAAGTAGACTTTCACTTATCTTATTCGCATACAGTTACTTTGAGGAAATGTGAGGTTCAGGAAGAAGATATAATTCGGGAAAAGTAGGATAAAGTTTGTTTAGGCTAAGTTTTATAATTTTCTTTGCAGTCCGATTCACATTAAGACCAATTAGAGAGGTGTCCGAGTGGTTGAAGGAGCACGCCTGGAAAGCGTGTATACCCGTGAGGGTATCGAGGGTTCGAATCCCTTCCTCTCTGCAAAATAAAATCCTAACTTACTGATTTATTGTGAGTTAGGATTTTTTTATTTTTGATTAGGGTAGATTTGAGGGAAGGATTTAACGTGCCGCGGCTTGGAGACGGTGGGCATTCGGAACCGTTCTCTTCCAGCCTACTCCTAACTTCTTTAAGGTACTAAACTTTCTATTTACACGGAACCGCCCGCTGTCTTCCAAGGTGATGTTAGAGTGCGTTATTCCTTTCGAATGCTCACAGGAATGTTAACCCAATTCTTTTATTCAATCCTTGTTCGAAAATCCGGATCAAAGTTGACAACTGAATATTTCCTTTACCATTTTCAATCTTTGAGATATAACTTTTCTTTGTTCCTGCTTTTTCTGCCAATTGTTCTTGAGTCAGATTTGCTTCCTTCCTCGCTTCTTTTAGCATTTCGCTGATGATGAACATCTGAGCATTTTCTTCATACTTATTTCTGCTTTCACTTCCAATTTTTCCGTGCTCAAGTTCAATCAGTTCATCGAATGTTTTGACTTTGCTATAATCCTTCATGATCTTATTTCTTTGTTTGAAAATATTCCTTCATTAACCTTTCTGCTTTCTCCAATTCATTCTTCGGAGTCTTTTGGGTCTTTTTTTGAAAACCGTTGAACAGAACCACCAGCCTTCCTTCATCAAAGCAGCAAAAGATCCTGAAAATATTTGATTGAAACTCAACTCTTATTTCATATAACCCCTCAGTTCCTTCAAGATGCTTGAGAAACTTTTCCGGTACCCTTTCCACTTGCTTGATCAGTTCAAATACATATTGGATCTTACTTTTAACCTTATCATCCTGGCTTTGGTAAAATTCAATAAAGTGGTTTTCATAAAAAATGATCTTCCTTACCATATTCACAAAGTTATCTCAAAAGATAACATTTTCCAAAAATGCAGCGGTTTCTTTTAATGCACTCTAACGTAAAGTGTTTTAGACGCAATCTACCTAAAAAAATAACTATAATAAATAGTTCTATCAAGATTGCGATTAAAACATAGTTGGACTAAGCCGTGCTACCTCTATGGGTATTTATATGCTTTTGTTTTGGTTTATTTTGATCAGTTATGCTTTTTCTCTTGAGGTGAGACTATTTTTTTGGTCTATTCTTTTGCTTTTTCTCTTTGAATCGGGCATATCTTTCCCAATAACATACTTTTCTGTTTTTGTTTTTACTTCAGTTTTTCAAAGAACTTCAATCTACCAATTTTATTTAAGGAGCTTCTCCTTTCTCTTCTCGGATACCAAATACCATCTTCCCCGATTTGCAACATGGACATTTGAACATTTCATCTCCAAAGATCTCTCTCAATACTTCATATGTACTCAAGCCCTGATAAAATGAAATCAACCTGGGTTTTTTTAAAAGCCGAAAGCATTCATCCATTTTTGTAGCGCTATTAGTAGAAGCCATTATGCCATAATATCTGATTTTGTAAAAACCTGAGGGAAGGATATGTTGCATAAACCTTCTGACAAACTCAGCACAGTCAAGTGTCAGTGTCTTGCTTTTGTTGTCACGGTAATCCTTCCACTGAAACCTGACCGTATGCCCATCAGTAGCCAAAATCCTGCTATTGCTTATGGCTACCCTGTGAGTATATCTTCCAAGATAGGAAACCACTTGGTTGGCTCCCTTGAACGTTTTCTTGACATAGACATTCCATGGCTTTTCATAAGCTTTGCTTTTTATGGATTTTATATCACCATACAATACATCTTGACTTTTCGGTATCTTCAACTCCTTTGACTGTATCGCTCCAATAAGTCTTTCCATAAACACTCCCCTGAAAATTGCAGACAGCGCTTTGATCGGTACAAAGAACTTTTTGTTAGCATGTATCCACTGCATCCCGTCACTGTCAATATCGGATGGTTTTAGACTAATCACCTCCCCAAGCCTGAGGCCTGATCCATACGCAAGAGCTATGAGACAGTAATGCTTCCTATTCCGAATACTATTAAGAATTTGAGATATTTCCTCTTTGGAAAAAACAGTAGGAAGAATTTTAGGACGTCTTGGACGCTTGATCTTCACAGGATCCCACTCTCTACCCAAAACATCTTTAAAAAGTATCTTGAAACCACTGATAGTCTGATTTACCGAGGATGCCGAAAGTTTATCTTGTTCGATTCTGGTGAATAAATAATGCTTTAACTCGGCTATACTGATCAGGTCAGGGCTTTTTCCAAAGTACTTGGAAACTATTGAAACAAGACCAATGTAAGTCTTGATACTTCTTGGAGAGTAATGCCGATAAGACATCTCTTCAAACATCCTTTGACGCAAACTTTTTTTCCATGATGAAATAAATTAAAGATTTAACATGGTATAAATTTACGATAAACATCAAAAAATCAACCACTTGAAGGTAAGCTAAAAACTACCGACGAAGGAGGTTTGGTTCAACAGGGTATTTTTGATCAAATTTGAGAGTAATTGAACAGAAAAGTAATTTTCTTTTCCCTTAAAGCTAAAAACTTCTGGGGAAAGATGAGTTTAGATCTTGATTCAATTTTTGAAATTGTTAGAGAATTGATTAAAAAACTCGTGAAGTGTGGAACTTAGATTCAAAATTCATCTTTAACCAAAGTGAAGGCTAATAATGATTTAGCCCGCTTCGAGGCTACCACCGCTAAATCCGTGGTCATCCATTTAACCTTTCACCTTTAACCTTTTTCCTTTATCATTGTGTTTCCTCAGTAACCCCCTCGACATTCGAAATTCAACGTTCAACATTCATCATTTTTTTTACCCTTCATTCATTCAATCTCCTCCTTTTAATCCATTTCCTCGGCAATCCTCGGCAATCCTCGGTGCCTTCTCTGTGCCGCTCTGTGTAATAAAAGAACTTTCTTTACCTCAATTCCAAATATCAACTATTATACTTCGAAGTCTTCGTGTCAATCCATATCGCTTCAGCGCCAGAAATATAAACCCCCTCTAAATCAAATTTCAATTCATCAGTTCCTAACCCTCGTTCAATTAGTAGTCATCCTTTAACCTTCCCCCTATTTACACAGCCATATCTCCTTAGTGCTTAGCTAGTCTCTAAGTAGATATTAATCATACGATTACCCTAAATAAACAAGTATTAACTCCGTATTAAGTCCGTATCAACGCCATATCAAACATATTTTAGATTAGATATCAATTAGACATAAAGCCACTTAAGAAGAGTAATTGGGGTCTATTCTATTAGATGCTATCTATTTACCATTCGGATTTGCTCCCTAACAAAAAACATTAAGCACAATAAAGATTATTCTTACCAACTAAGTTTAAATTCTTTTTAATAACATTGACTTTCTAAATAATAATTAGTTAAATTTGAGGAGATGAAAAAATCTTTTCTGAGTATTTAGATGGTTGAAAAATTATAGTTGGTCAAAAGAATACTAGGCAATACCAACACCAATAACAGAAATAATCCACTTACTTTAGTTTATTCCCTTTCACATAAATTGTCTAATTACTTCATATTGGATAATTTAGCTTGCGAAGCGATTCTAAAAATGATTAGAGTAATTATTTTCTTAAAAAAATATGAAGCAATCCCTTGCATTTTGAATTGAAAAAATGATAACTTTAAAATCTAAATATTAAAATTAGAAACCGTTTAACCTTTATTTAAAGTCTATTAAAATCTACATTATGAAAAAGTTAATCGCTTTATTCATGCTATCCGGAATCCTTTTATCTCCGGTTATCTCGAAAGCACAAGACGCAGACCAAGATTCTGCAGCAGTTGGAACTGAAGTCGTTGAAGCAGAAGAAGTTGCTCCGGCCATCGTCGATGATGAAATTATCGAGGAAGAAAAAGGATTTCACCAAGTTATCAAAGAGAAATTTATTGAAGGTGATCCAACTTACATGACTCCAGTATTGATCTGTTTGATCTTAGGTCTTGCTGTTGCTTTAGAAAGAATTGTTACTTTGAATCTTTCTACTACAAACACTAAAAAATTGTTAGCTAAAGTAGAAGAAGCTTTAGAACAAGGTGGTATTGAAGCTGCTAAAGATGTAACGAAAAGCACTAAAGGTCCTGTAGCATCTATTTTCACTCAAGGTTTGATGAGATATTCTGAAGGTATCGAGATGGTTGAAAAATCAATCATTGCTTACGGTTCAGTAGAAATGGGTAGATTGGAAAAAGGTCTTGTTTGGATCTCTTTGTTTATCTCTCTAGCTCCAATGCTTGGTTTCATGGGTACTGTTATCGGTATGATTGGTGCATTTGACTCAATCGAAGCTGCAGGTGATATCTCTCCTTCATTGGTAGCAGGTGGTATTAAAATCGCCCTTTTGACTACAGTAGCTGGTTTGATCGTTGCGATTATCCTTCAGTTATTCTACAATTACTGTGTTGCAAAGATCGATTCTTTGGTTAACGACATGGAGGATGCTTCTATCTCTTTGGTAGATATCCTAGTGAGGCATAAATTGACTAAGTAATTACTGGTTGATTATTAGTGTCAACTATTAATTATTTATAACATAAGCAATAAATCAATATGGATTCTATAGATATTTTCTTAACACTATCCTACGTTTTGATTGCAATTGGTGTTGTTGTGGCTGTCTTAATGCCACTAATCAAATCACTTGACAATCCAAAAAGCTTGTTGAAAACAGGTGTGGGTGTAGTAGGATTGGTAGTATTGATATTTATATCATATTCCCTTTCTGATGGAGAGGTTACTGCAAAATTTGCAGCAGAACCTTATAGCATGACCACTACATCTACCAAATTTGTTGGTGCAATTCTAGCATCTACTTATTTTCTTGCAATCTTAGCAATAGTAGGTATAGTGATAACAGAACTCAATAAGGCAATAAAATAATGGCAAGGAACAAAAATAGAACAAGTCAAGAGGTAAATGCAGGTTCTATGGCAGATATTGCCTTCCTGTTACTTATCTTCTTCCTTGTTACCACTACGATTGCTTCTGACAAGGGTATCTTGAATATCCTTCCGCCTAAGCAAGACCCGAACATTCCACCACCTGAAGTACCTCTCAATGAGAGAAACATTTTCAAAATATTGGTCAACTCAAATGATCAATTGCTTGTGGAAGGTGAGTACCTAGATAATACAGATGCATTATCTGAAGATATTAAAGCTTTTATCTTGAATTTTGGAGCACCAACTCCAGAGGCGATGGAGCTTTTCAATAGCTTGCCTCAGTCATTAAAAGCTCAGGCTAACAGAGATGCAACTTCTTCAGATCATCCTATGTCAGGTGGTGCTGTAGTTTCTATCAAATCAGATAGAGGTACATCATATGATAAGTATCTGGAAGTATTAGATCAGGTGAAGAGAGCTTACTTCGAAATATATGCTGAGAGAGTAGGGATTACAGCTGAACAGTACAGAGCACTCTCTGGTAAGACAGCTGCCGAAAAAGAACTTCAGGATCGTGGTAAAGAAGGAATTCCAATGGCTATATCAATAGCGGAACCAGATAAAACAGGAGGAAATTAATATGTCTAAGTTTAAGAAAAAGAATAAGGTTAAGGAAAATATTCCTACCTCAGCTTTGCCTGATATCATTTTCATGCTTCTTTTCTTCTTCATGGTTACCACTGTTTTGAGAGAAAATGATATGCTTGTAGAACAAAAAATTCCTCAAGCTACTCAATTACAGAAACTGGAAAAGAAAACTTTGATCTCTTATCTTTATGTCGGTAAGCCTAAGAATACAGCATTGTATGGTACAGAGCCACGAATTCAAGCAAATGATGCTTTAATTAACACTTCTGATATCATTCTTTGGGTCAATCAAGAAAAAGACAAGTTGTCAGAAGCAGAAAGAGATATGATTACAATCTCTTTGAAAGCTGATAGAGATGTTAAAATGGGACCAATTTCAGATATTCAATTTGAATTGAGAGAAGTTGATGCAAGAAGAGTACTTTATGCATCTGTTGGTAAAATTCAAAATTAGTTTTGGTGAAATTAATTTTAAAGCCACTCCTTCGGGAGTGGTTTTTTTTTGTTCTGATATGTAAGATTATATGTGTTAATTTCTGAAATTATTATCTCCAATATGAATAAAAGGAAAATCCAAAATGCTTGGGCAATGTATGACTGGGCTAATTCAGTATATAGCCTTGTCATTACCTCCACTATTTTCCCAATTTATTTCAATAGTGTTACCAAAACAGAGGAACGTGGAGATCTTGTTAGCTTCTTTGGAGTAGAAGTAGTCAATACTGTCCTTTATTCTTATTCAATTTCTTTTTCTTTCTTAATTATTGCTTTGATTTCCCCTTTATTATCTGGAATAGCAGATTCAGGTGGAAAGAAATTGGTGTTTATGAAGTTCTTTGCTTATCTGGGTTCTTCGGCTTGTGTGGGTTTATTCTTTTTTGATGGAGATAATCTTGAATTTGGAATTATTTGTGCAGTCTTGGCAAGTATAGGTTATGCGGGAAGTATTGTTTTTTATAATGCCTACTTACCTGAAATCGCCACTGAAGATGAATTTGATTTTCTGAGTGCCAAAGGTTTTTCTCTTGGATATATTGGTAGTGTAATTCTGCTAATTGTCAATTTGGCTATGATAGAATTGCCGGAAACCTTTGGTCTTGCTGATGGAGGAGAAGCTGCAAGATGGTCTTTTTTGATCACTGGCATCTGGTGGGCTGGTTTTTCTCAAATTACTTTCCGACTTCTTCCAAATAACCCGTATAAGAAAAAGTTGAGTAAAGAAATCCTTTTGGCAGGTTATAAGGAAATTAGAAATGTCTTCTATAAAGTCAAAAAATCAACTGTAATGAATAGGTTCTTGGCAGCTTTTTTATTTTATAGCATGGGTGTGCAGACTGTTATGTACTTAGCCGCAACTTTTGGAGACAAAGAGCTTGGACTACCAGGCGATAAACTGATTATCACAATCTTAATTATTCAAATAGTTGCTATAGTTGGAAGTTACCTTTTTGCTTTTATTTCGAAATTATATGGTAACAAAGCTTCTTTAGTTGTTATGGTTTTTGTTTGGGTATTTATTTGTGCTGGAGCGTACTTTGTTCAGACTGCCAATCAATTTTTTGCTTTGGCATTTGTTGTCGGGATGGTAATGGGAGGAATACAATCACTATCAAGATCTACCTATTCAAAGTTGATTCCTTCTGATACCACAGATCATGCTTCTTATTTTAGTTTCTTTGATGTAACAGAGAAAATAGCTATCGTTTTAGGAACATTCTCGTATGGATTTATTGAACAATTAACAGGAAATATGAGAAATAGCTCCTTAGCACTTGGTTTATTTTTCTTTGTTGGCCTAGGGTTTTTAATTTTATTAAAAATACCAAGACGTGATTTAGAAAAACCAGCGCTGACTTAATATGTTTCCAATCATTCAAGGCAATCAAATTCAAAAAATAGATGTAGCATATTGCTCAGCTGAAGGAATAAGTTCATTAGAATTGATGGAAAGGGCTGCAAAATCGTTTGTGGACTGGTTAATTCCGCAGATGCAAAATAGCAAAGGTCGATTTTATGTTTTTTCCGGACCTGGAAATAATGGAGGGGATGGAGTCGCAATAGCCAGATTACTCAAATATTTGAATCATTCTGTTCACTTGATCTATATAAAAGATGTAGATCAATGCTCCAATGATTTTCAAAGGAATTTTGAAAGATTGCCTGAAGGAGTAGAAATTTGCAGATTTGATTTATGGAATGGAAAAATTGAACCTGATTCCATAATAATTGATGCCATTTTTGGGGTTGGGATCAATAGGCCTTTAGAGGGAACTTACCTGAGGGTAATTCAAACACTAAATAAACAGGTTGGGCTTAAAATCTCGATTGATATCCCATCAGGACTTCCTGCTGATCAAGCTTCATTTGGTGAAGTATTCAAAGCAGACCATACGGCTACTTTTCAATTTCCTAAGTTGAGTCTATTATTTCCAGAACATGCGCTAGTTACCGGAGAACATCATGTTTTGGATATAGGAATGTCAGACTCTTTTCTTAATAAGTTTGAAAATGGAAATTTCTATTTGAAACAAAATGATATCCTAGGCCTTCATCGTACTTTTCATCGCTTTAGCCACAAAGGAAATTTTGGTAAAGTTTTATTTTTGGGTAGTGAGCAAGGTAAATTTGGGGCTATTAATTTATCTGGGTACGCTTCATTGAGGACAGGGTCAGGCTTAGTACATTTGGCTCCTCAAATAGAAAATACTTTTGCCTTCAATACCCTTGTTCCTGAGTTGATGCTTTATCAAGATTCTTCTAAATCGAGTCTCTATCAGTTTGATGCCATTGGCATTGGTCCAGGCTGGGGAATGGGTGTTGAAAAGGACTATTTCAAATCTATTTTTGTAAGATTCAAAAGGCCCATGGTGATTGATGCTGATGGGCTGAACTTATTAGCAAAATATCCAGAGTTGAAGAAAGAAATTCCTGAGAATAGTATTTTGACGCCCCATTTAAAAGAATTTGAAAGATTGGTTGGTGAATCTGCTAATCATCTTGAACGAATTGAGAAAGCAAGTTCCTTAGCGAAAGAATTTAAAGTAATTGTAATTTTAAAGGGTGCACATAGCTTGATTGCTTTGCCTGATGGAAGGAGAATATTCAATTCTTCGGGAAATCAATATATGGCTACAGCTGGCTCAGGAGATGTCTTGACTGGGATGCTTACTTCATTTTTGGGACAGGGTTATCTCCCAGAGCATGCTGCTATTTGTGGAGTATTTCATCATGGATTGGCAGGCGAGATTGCTTCAAAGAGTAAACGAAGAGGAATGACTGCCTCGGATATCATAGAAGCTATCCCTGATACTTTTATAAAATTGAACCTGCTTTAAGAACTTATTCTATTTTGAGAGGGTTTACTTTCCATATTTTGGAAGGTATAATGAAGAACGAGAAACTTTTGCTGTGGATTTTAGCAGCAATCAATTTTACACATATTGTAGATTTCATGATATTGATGCCGCTTGGGCCTCAGTTGATGAGAATATTTGAAATTAGTCCAAGAGAATTTGGACTTTTGGTTTCTTCTTACACTTTTGCAGCTGGACTGAGTAGCTTTTTGGGCGCTTTTGTTTTAGATAAATATGACCGCCGATCAATCATGATGTGGGTTTTTCTAGGCTTCTTTCTTGGAACTCTGGCCTGTGCATTTTCTCCAAATTACCCAATCTTACTCTTGGCAAGAATCATTTCTGGACTATTTGGAGGATTAACTTCAGCATTGATTTTAGCGATAATTGGAGATGTTGTACCAGATGGTAGAAGAGGAAGAGCCATGGGCTTAGTCATGGCCGCATTCTCTGTGGCATCCGTATTTGGTGTTCCATTTGGTTTGTTTATTGCCAGTTTATCAAATTGGCATGCACCTTTTCTTTTTCTTGCTAGTATTTCCGCAGTTATTTTTTGGATGATTTATAAATATGTACCTTCTATCACAGCGCATATTGTTGCAAAACATGATAAACCATCACCAATTCAAGTTATCAGAAGAGTGACTAGCAATAGGAATCAAATGCGAGGGATTACACTGACTGTAATGATGATGTTAGGTCAGTTTATGATCATTCCTTTTTTGAGTCCTTATATGGTAGCAAATGTAGGTTTTACGGATATGGAGCTTACTTATATCTATATGGCTGGTGGCGCATTTACTATTTTCACATCTCCGTGGGTAGGGAGAATGACGGATAAATATGGGAAAGTAAAGATTTTCTCGATTTTCATGACGCTGAATGTTATTCCGATCGCTGTGATTACGCATTTGGGAGCAACTCCAATCCCTTACGTACTTTTAATTTCAACCATGTTTTTTGTAACATCAAATGGAAGAATGGTTCCAGCTTCTGCTTTGATTACAGGAACCGCTAGGTCAGAAAATAGAGGTAGCTTCCTAAGTTTTAACTCCGCAGTTCAACAATTATCCGCAGGATTAGCTTCCTTTGTCGCAGGTTTGATCTTGGCTGAGAACATCAACGGAGAATTGGTCAATTATAATATTGTCGGTTATATCGCCATAGTTTTCAGCTTATTGACTTTACCCTTGATTAGAAGGATTAAAGTAGTAGATACAGAAGCAATAGTGTCTGTCGCAGAAAGCGAAACCAATAAAATTAAGCTGACTCAAAAATAATAAAGTCTGAGGTTTTCGCCTCAGACTTTATTTTTATTAATTAAAACACTTGCTCATTAGGAGGATATCAAATTCTCACATTGAACACTTTTTGCCATACTAATAACTGATCGACTAATCAACTGATAATGATTATTTGCATAATTGTAATTATTTAAAAAGATTTCCGCCTACATTCCACTAGCCACTTAAAATAATGTAAATACTATATTAGAGGCTGATTGTCAACAGTCGACCGTCGAATGTTGACAATCAGCATGATTATTATTGATAAATATGCATTGTAGAATTATAGCAGATATCACATTTTATTAGAACTCCGCACTTCCAGGTGTTCTCGGGAATGCAATCACATCTCTGATATTTCCCATGCCTGTCACGAACTGAACAAGTCTTTCAAATCCAAGACCAAATCCTGCATGTGGAGTAGCACCAAATCTGCGGGTATCTAAATACCACCACATTTCATCTTGTGGAATGTTCATTTCCTCCATTCTTGCTGTAAGGTTTTCTAATCTTTCTTCTCGCTGTGAGCCCCCGACAATTTCTCCAATTCCTGGGAAAAGGATATCCATGGCAGCAACAGTCTTTCCATCTTCATTGAGTCTCATGTAGAAGGATTTGATTTCTTTTGGATAATTAGTGAGGATAACTGGCTTTTTGAAATGCTTTTCAACCAAGAATCTTTCATGCTCAGACTGCAAATCGGCACCCCACTCCTCAATCAAGTACTGGAATTTTTTCTTCTTGTTGGGGTTGGAGTTTCTGAGAATATCGATTGCCTCTGTATAAGTTAATCGCTCAAATTTATTCTCAGTTACAAATCTCAGCCTCTCCATCAGACCTAATTCACTTCTTTGATCTGCTTTTTTGCTCTGCTCTTCCTCTGCCGCTCTCTTATCTAAAAAGGCTAAATCATCCTGACAATGTTCTAAAGCATAACGAATCACATACTGAAGAAAATCTTCAGCAAGATCTTGGTTGTCTTCAGCATCGTAAAATGCCATTTCCGGTTCAATCATCCAAAATTCAGCAAGATGTCTTGTTGTGTTGGAGTTTTCAGCACGGAAGGTTGGACCAAAAGTGTAAATTTCAGCCAAAGCCATCGCTGCCAATTCTCCTTCGAGTTGACCTGATACAGTTAGGTTAGCCTCTCTTTCAAAGAAATCTTTTTTATAATTAATACTACCATCTTCGTTGAGAGGAGGGTTTTTCAGATCAAGCGTTGTTACCTTGAAAGTTTCTCCTGCTCCTTCAGCATCAGATGCTGTGATGATGGGTGTATGGATATAAAAAAAACCTCTATCATTGAAATATTTATGGACAGCATAAGCCAAAGTATGCCTTACTCTGAATACAGCACCAAAAGTATTGGTTCGCATCCTCAAGTGAGCGATTTCTCTCAAAAACTCAAGTGAATGTTTCTTAGGTTGTAAAGGATATTTTTCAGGATCTGCCTCTCCAAGGATCTCAATAAAAGAGGCTGAAATTTCAGAACTTTGTCCTGCACCTTGAGAAGCGACGATTTGCCCAGTGATTTTGATACAGGTTCCTGTTGTGATTTTCTTTAATATATCTTCTTCAATAATAGTCGGATCAGCTACTACTTGATAATTGTTGATGGTGGAACCGTCATTTAAAGCAACGAACGATACATTCTTATTACTTCTTTTAGTTCTTACCCAACCCATCAAGGTCACTTCTTGACCTACAAAATCGCTTTCTAGTAGTGATTTGATTTTTATTCTTTTGTTGAATGCCATGACTTTCTTTGTTAAATCCAGTTCTTGTGCCCTTCCCAATTTTTGAGGATTAACAAGTGGAATGCAAAAAAACGATATAATAAGCTTTTTATCAAAAATTTGATCTAATTTCCTAAATTTGAAAACCAAAAAGATTTAAAGTCTCTAAAAGGGCTGATTAATTTTTATCACAATTCGTCATTATTCTATATGCAAAAACTTAATTTAAGTCAGGTTCTTTCCCAAAAGCTGTCTCCTCAGCAGATTCAGTTTATCAAATTACTCCAAGTGCCAACAGCCGAGTTGGATGCAAGAGTAGAAGAGGAGCTTGAGATTAATCCTGCATTGGAGGAAGGCCGGGATGAAGAGGAGAAAAATCCAGAAGAAGAGTTTCCTGAGAATTTCGATGAAGACATGGGTTCCAGAGAAGGGGATGTCAATATCGATGATTATCTCAATGAAGATTATGGCGGTTACAAAATGCAGGGAGATGGAAATTACTCCCCTGATGACGAAGATAGAGAAATTCCCATTTCTGGTGGCGTCTCTCTTCATGAGCAATTGATAGCTCAATTGAGTTACCTAAAGCTTGATGAAACGCAGCAGCTTATTGGAAGACAATTGATTGGAAGTATTGAGAATGATGGGTATATAAGAAGGGATTTGGAGTCAATCATCAATGATTTGGCTTTTGGCCAAAATGTAGAATCTGATCTGGATGAAGTAGAGGAAATTTTAAGGAAAATCCAAAACTTTGATCCTCCAGGAATAGCGGCTCGAAACCTTCAGGAGTGTTTGTTAATTCAATTAGAAAGAAAAGAGCATCCAGATGATCCTCATGTTCAGAATGCAGTAAGGATTATAAATGACTGCTTTGAAGAATTTACCAAGAAGCACTATACCAAAATTCAAAAAAAGCTCAATATTGAAGATGATGAATTGAAAGAGGCTGTTCATTTGATTACTCGTCTCAACCCTAAGCCAGGAGGGATTTCTGATGGAATGGTCAAAACTCAATATATCATTCCTGACTTTATCTTGTCAAATGTCAATGGAAAGTTTGAAATCTCTCTTAATTCTAAAAATGCACCAGAACTCCGAGTGAGTAAATCTTATTCAGAGATGTTTGAGGCGTATGACAAAAGTGATAAGAAGGATAAGAAACTTAAAGAGACGGTTACCTTTGTCAAGCAAAAACTAGATGCTGCTAAATGGTTTATTGATGCCATCAAACAAAGACAACATACTCTACTCAAGACGATGCAGTCTATTTTGGATTATCAAGAGGAGTTTTTTCAAGAGGGAGACGAAACCAAATTGAAACCGATGATCTTAAAAGATATCGCCGATCGAATAGAAATGGATATTTCTACAGTGTCGCGGGTTGCTAATAGTAAAGCCATTCAAACAGAATTTGGGATTTATCCTTTGAAATACTTCTTTTCAGAAGGTATTGCCACGGATTCTGGAGAAGATGTAAGTAACAAAGAAGTGAAAAGTGTGTTACAAACATTGGTAGATGGTGAAAATAAGAGAAAACCATTATCCGACGATAAACTCGTGAAACTATTGAATGATAAAGGGTATAATATCGCTAGGAGAACAGTTGCTAAATACAGAGAGCAGTTGCAGATCCCTGTTGCTAGATTAAGGAAAGAGTTGTAAGTGTATAAGAGATTTTCAGAATTAATATCGCTGGTATTTCAACCCTTGTTGATGCCGTCCCTTATTTTTGCATTTTTGCTTTTCGGTCTCCCAGATTCTGTGATGTTGAAAAGCGGAAATCAAGGTTTGGTGTTTTTCGTAATTGTTGCCAATACATTTATTATCCCTTTAGGAATATTAATGACAATGCGATTTACTAAGGTCATCCCGTCTCTTCGAATGGAGGATCGAAGAGAACGGATTTTTCCTTTTTCCATAATCAGTTTGCTTTACATGATTACGGCTTATTCCTTTTATATAAAAGATTGGATTGACTATAAGTTGATCTTTGCACTTTTTATAATTACGATTTGTTTGATTTTATTGACTGCAATTAGTTTTTTTTGGAAAATCAGCGCACACATGATAGGAGTGGGAGGTTTGTTAGGGATAATCTTAGCCTACAGTATGAATATCCAAAATCATAATTTCTTGTATTATACGCTTGCAGCAATTTTGTTGTCAGGTGTCATTGGTACATCAAGACTTCACCTTAATGCACACACAGCACTTGAAGTTCTTGCTGGCTTTTTATTGGGATTTGGAGTTTGCTTTGGTTCCAGTTTGATGATTTGGGCATAAAAAAACCGACGCGAAGTCGGTTTTTTTAATTTCTTTATTACCAGTACTTAATCATATTTTAATTTTCAATTTCTTTAGAGATACTGATTTTTGATCGGTTAATAAATCATCAGTGGTAAATCAATTGCCTGATTTGTCTATAAGTATCTGTTTGCTGAGAATTAATTTTCTTAAAACAAAGCCACTGAAATACCAAAATTAAACTGGGTCGCTTGCGTTGCAAAAGGCCCTTTGTCTTTTTGGAATACTTGGTTCAAGCCATAATATCCCCAAATATTAAAGCCTGGAAAACCTAAGCGGGAATAAACACCATATCTAATTGGCGAGACCCCAAAATTTTGTCTGTCTTTTACTTTTCTTTCTAAACCTTCACTATCTTTATAAGCGACTTTTGTTTGTGAATTAAGTAAAAATCCCACTTTACCACCGATGGCTACTTTCATACTTTTCTGATAGTTACTCCTCTTGAAATGATATCGGATTTCTAAAGGAATATCAAAATATGTCATTGATACATTATTAGTATTGATGACAATATCATCCCCATAGACTTCTCTAATATCTAATAATTGGCTTGATTCAGGTCCTATTGCAGGATTGTTGAAGAGTGTTCTGTCTTCAGTAAAAGCAAGTTTGTCGGTGCCAATCCCAATACCTGGGTTAAATGTAAAGCCAGAGCCCTCTCCGAATAAATTGATCGGAGCTTGATAATAGACATTGAAAGTTCTAGAAGGAAAAAAACGAGTTGATAAATCATCAGGTTTATTGTTCAATGTATTGAAACCAAAATCCACAAGAAGGTCACCTTTTACATCAGGTCTTCCACCTATTGGTGTTTTGGTTCGTTCTTGTGCAGATACACTGAAAGTAATTAATCCTACTATGAATAATAAAGTTAGTCGTTTCATGAAAGAGATAATTGTATTAAAATTGATCGGCTAAATTATGAAAACCTCAGCGATTTATATTCCTTTTTATCTTAATTATTCTTAATTGCTAAAGTTAGAGGTCTGATTATTTTCAAAAAACCTCAGAGTTTCTGTTTGTATATATAAAAATCATATCTACCTTTGCAATCCCAAATGGCTTCGTAGCTCAACTGAATAGAGCACCTGATTACGGCTCAGGAGGTTTCAGGTTTGAATCCTGACGAGGTCACTATTTAATCCTTTAAAAGTATCGGATTTCCCAATAAAGCAATAAGATTTTTAACAGGAGTTTGGTGATACCAATCAATTTTCGCAATTGTCCCCCCTGTTAGACGTTTGTTCCTATCCCCTACATCTGTTTTAGAAAGTTAGCGCTTTGCCTACAAGCAATATAAATCTGGACAAATCTGTAGAGAGTTTAAGATTGAAGGTTATTTATATTCTTTCTCAACCTTTTCAAAAAAATAATCCGAACAGCATACTCGTTCATATCCTAAGTAGTTGATTTCGGATGTTTTTCCTGACTGTTAAAAGTCGAAGCTATTTGAGTATAATATCTGAAGATTCTTCACAATAAATATAGTGCTCTAAATTGAAGGTGC
>NC_018010.1:2037500-2062500 GCF_000265405.1 Belliella baltica DSM 15883
ACGATGACGTTGATAGGCAGCAGGTGTAAAGTCAGAGATGACATAGCTGAGCTGTACTAATTGCCCGAAAACTTACCATTGGTCTAAGCACTCAATTTTCTGCACACTTGTTATGAATTAAGATTCAAGAAGTGAGACACAAGATTAAAGACTTGATGTTGGACACTTGATACTTGATAAGAACTTAAAAATATTGATCTCGAGAGAGAGCCTGTTGAATTTAATGGTATATCCATGTAAAGGAAACAGTAAGATTTAGGCGGCCTAGCGCAGGGGTCCCACCTCTTCCCATCCCGAACAGAGAAGTTAAGCCCTGCAGCGCCGATGGTACTGGGGTTACACCCGGGAGAGTAGGTCGCCGCCACATTATTCAGACCCTTTGGTTAAGTCCAAAGGGTCTTTTTGCGTTTAATACCTTTTGTAATAAATGACAATAGAAGCAAGACACAAGACACAAGACTCAAGTCAATCTATAAAAAGCTTGGTTTATCTTTTTAAAAGAATTAAACTTTCCCGAAATTGTAGAAAACAAGTTTTAAATCCTTAACCTTTTGACCCACTTCACTAAACTTTAAGGATTAATTATATTAATTTATGTAGGTGTCATTTATTTTTTCAATTCTCAATAGAAAATAACGATTTCTACAAGAAAACATAAGGATGTATTTTTGTATTCTATTGTATGACTTCTAAACAAATAAATCTATAAATATATGAAAAAAGTTATTTTAATAATTGGACTTTTAGTGAGTTCTATTCTGACTGCAGAGGCCCAAAATAAAGAATCTGTAGATGGCTGGTCAGGAGCTACTAAAAAGAGTAGAAGTAATGCTGCAGTCAATCAAAACGCTGACTGGTGGCCAAATCAGCTCAATTTGGGTATTCTTCGTCAAAATTCTTCTCTTTCAAATCCAATGGGAGAGGACTTTAATTATGCAGACCAATTCATTAGCTTAGATTATGAAGCTTTGAAAAATGATTTGAGAGCTTTGATGACGGACTCACAAGACTGGTGGCCTGCAGATTTTGGGCATTATGGAGGTTTGTTCATTAGAATGGCTTGGCATAGTGCTGGAACTTATCGTACTGGAGACGGTAGAGGTGGTTCTAGATCTGGACAACAAAGATTTGCACCGCTTAACAGCTGGCCAGATAATGGTAACTTAGATAAGGCTAGAAGATTACTTTGGCCGATCAAACAGAAATATGGAAATAAAATCTCCTGGGCAGATTTGATGGTGCTTACTGGAAACGTAGCATTAGAATCCATGGGATTTGAGACGTTTGGTTTTGCAGGTGGTAGAGAAGATGTGTATGAACCTGAATTGGATGTCTATTGGGGAAAGGAAAAAGAGTGGTTGGCTGACGACCGCTATAGTGAAGGGCGTAAGTTGGAGAATCCCCTTGCGGCAGTTCAAATGGGTTTGATCTATGTTAATCCAGAAGGTCCAAATGGAAATCCTGATCCAGTATTGGCAGCCTATGACATTAGAGAGACTTTTGGAAGAATGGGTATGAATGATGAGGAGACAGTAGCTTTGATCGCAGGTGGTCATACTTTAGGCAAAACTCACGGTGCAGGTCCTGCAGACCATGTAGGCGCCGAACCAGAAGCAGCTCCAATTGAGGAGCAAGGATTTGGTTGGAAGAGTTCTTACAAGTCTGGGAAAGGTGCGGACGCCATCACTTCAGGTCTTGAAGTGACCTGGACTTCTACGCCAGCGCAGTGGAGCCACGATTATTTGACTTTCTTGTTCAAATATGATTGGGAATTGACAAAGAGTCCAGCTGGTGCACATCAGTGGGTTGCAAAAGATGCGGGAAATATAATCCCAGATGCATTTGATGCCGATAAGAAACAGCCTCCTTATATGTTGACGACGGATTTATCTTTGAGATATGATCCAGTGTACGAGAAAATCTCAAGAAAATTTTTAGAAGACCAAGATGCTTTCAACGAAGCTTTCGCAAGAGCTTGGTTCAAATTGACTCATAGAGATATGGGACCAAATACGACTTACCTTGGTCCAGAAGCTCCAAAAGAAGATCTGATTTGGCAAGATCCTATTCCTGCGGTAAATCATCCATTGGTGAATGCCAATGATATTGCAAGTTTGAAAACTCAAATTTTGAATTCTGGCCTCTCGATTTCTGAGTTGGTAAACGCGGCATGGGCTTCAGCGTCCACTTACAGAGGTTCTGATAGGAGAGGTGGAGCCAATGGTTCAAGAATCAGATTGGAGCCAATGAGAAATTGGGAAGTGAATAATCCAGCTCAATTGAATAAGGTTTTGGGTACATTAGAAAAAATCCAAGCGGATTTCAATGCCAAGTCTGGAGCGAAAAAAGTTTCTCTTGCTGATTTGATTGTATTAGCTGGTACGGCTGCTGTAGAGAAAGCTGCATCAAATGCTGGACATCAGGTCGAAGTGCCTTTTTCACCTGGAAGAATGGATGCTTCTGCTGAGATGACAGATGTAGAATCCTTCGCTTTGCTAGAGCCAATGGCCGATGGATTTAGAAACTATCTGAAGACAAAGTACACAGTTTCTACAGAGGAATTATTGGTAGATAAAGCACAGCTCTTGACATTAACTGCACCTGAGATGACTGTTTTAGTTGGTGGTATGCGAGCTTTACATACTAACTATGATGGTTCTAAGCATGGTGTGTTTACTGATAAAAAAGACATGCTAACAAATGATTTCTTTGTCAACCTTCTAGATATGAGTACAGAATGGAAAGCTGTAGATGATTCTAAAGAGACATTCGAAGGACGGGATAGAAAGTCAGGTGAAGTAAAATACACTGCTACTAGAGCTGATTTGATTTTTGGATCTCACTCGGAATTGAGAGCATTAGCAGAAGTATATGCTCAAGCAGACAACAGTGAAAAGTTTGTAAAAGACTTCGTATCAGCTTGGGCCAAAGTTATGAATCTAGATAGGTTCGATTTGGTATACAAAAGATAATTTTGATTGAGGATTAAATTGATAGATGAAACCAGCCTTTTATTAGAGGCTGGTTTTTTTTATAGCTTTGCCAAGCTTACAGCATTGGTGTACTGAAATATAAGTTACACCAGTAGTCTTATACCAATCAAAAGTTATTATCTATATTTCATTTTGTGGTAGGTGAGGCTATTTGAAAATTAGATAGAAATGGTAACCTTTGAATCATTATTCCTTTTCCTTTTTGATCAATCTTGTCTCGTAGAAAGTGACCATATCAGGTTCATAGTCTAAGAAATACAAGTTAGGCTTTACCCATAACCTACCTTTTTTATCAAATGATTGTAAGGTGAGCTTTGATGAAATGGTAGAGGGAGCACTATATGATCCATCACTTTCTCTTACAATAAGCTTGAGTTTGTCTTTTTCATAGTATTATTTACTTGATTTTCTGACTAACTTCAATTCATAAACAGTAATCAGGTCAGGTTCGAATTCCATTTCATGGACATTCTGTTCTGCCCAAATTCTACCTTTTGAATCGACTCTAGAAATTCTATATTTCTTGGTCAAAAGGCTAGACTGACTATAGCTACCATCCTTTTCTCTAACGATCAGTTTTTCTGGATCGAGTTCAGAAATCAATGCGCGCCTTTCTTCATTCGGGATTTCTGCTCCTGGTAACTCGCTTAATTTTAAACCTGATTTGTAGATAATAAGATGCTTATCCTCAACCTGAAATAAATTGGTAATTTCACCTGATCTATCTACTGGAGTTTCATAATCTTGCTGACCACCAATTTCATATCCTCGATTCATTAAAAATTTCTCAAATGGAATTTTTTCGAACTTAAATTCAGTGTCATTATCTAAGTCAAATTGATAAAATAAAGAGTCAAATTGATGCGTGAAGGATACAATATGATCGCGTACTTGAAAATGCGGTTTGATGAAATCAAAAGCTTCAGTCCCTTTAGCATATCTACTGTTTGGATGAAAGGGGATAATAGGAGAAAATAATTCTTGATCAGGATCAATCAAGTCAAGTGTATTATACTCTTGATAATATTGGAGCATATTTGAACGTGCATCAACTTGTGGCCCTCCTGTAAATGCTACAAAGATTGGTTTTCCTTCTTTCTTGCCTGCATGTAAATGATCAAAACCTGAATAGATCATTCCTTTATGTGGATAGGGCTTTTTGAAGCTTTTCTCTAAGTTAAAATCAAAATCATAAATGTTGAACTTTGATATTCCCAAAACTCCAATCTTGTTTTCAGAGAATGTAGCCCCCAATATAAATTGACCAAATGCATCTGGAGCATCGCGAGGTTGATCAAATTCTGATACCTTTCCCCCTTTTCTATTGTAGAGTAAAAGATGGCTTTCTTCGGAAAAAAGAAAAAGGTCCTTGTCTGCATTTACAGCTTGCAACTCTAAATTCCCTAGGTAATCTATGCTTAGAGAATCAACAATTTCTAATTCATAAGACTCTGTTGTTGAGAGTAAGTCTGTTCGCGAGTCCTTATTTCCACAACTGATTTGAAATAAAATAGCCCCAATTATAATTACTCTAGCAGAGATTTTGATAAGATAAAATTTACTCATTGTAAAACTCTAAAAGATTTCAATTAAATGAATTTTGAATCAAAAATAAAATTAGTTAAAAAAGAAAACTAAGCAAGTTTTTTACTTAGTTTTCTTGAGATAATTGTTGCCTTAATCGTTCCTCTTGGATCATTCTTGTATTGAGTTGATTGGAATAAGTTCTCCCTTGATTAAATCCATAATCTGTATAGGCTTTACCTGCCCAATATTTTGCTGACTCGAGGTCTCCAAGTACTTCAAAGCCTACTGCGATATTATAGCAAATTCTGCCACCAGTTTTGTTTTTATGTGGTGAATTGAGACCATTCTCCCATACTTCTATAGCTTCTTCCCAACGATTCACTTCTCCAAGTCTAGCTCCTCTAGCGAGAGCAGGGTTTTCTTTTGGCTTTTGGTAGAGTGTCCGATTGATGCGAAGGTACATTGGAGCTATTCGCCTGGCGTAACTTGCCCCAGCTAATTGGCCTACATATTCCGTGGCTTTGACTTTATCTATCAGCAATGCAAGAGCCTGAGTTTTAGTTTCAGCTTCTGCAGACCATAAGTTTGTCTTTTCAAAATCTCTTTGATCAGTAATGTTTTTGCTAAGTGGATCATACAATCTGAAACCAACTTGAACAGAAGCCACTCCTTCAGCATAAACTCCCTGAACTTCTACTGTTCTAGAATTTCTTCCTTCGCCCTCTGTTTTCTTTATGATTTGGCGTTTATCTGTGACGATAAAATCAGAACTGAATTTTTCTAAGGCTAGTACCGCATCTGCGTTATACTCTCTGCAGAGTGCTTCTATTTGAGGCCAAGTCAAAGGATTAGGGAATGTCTGTGCAAACAAGCCACCTCGTAACCTTTCTCTAGCTCTAATGATCTCATATCGAGGTGAAGTATTTAGTTCTTGTTGAATTGTGGAAATGGTAGCTTCTACAGCATTTCTTACTTCGAAAGGTGCTTCTCCAGAAATTAGACCTTCCAAGACAGCGAGGTTTTCGTTTTGAGGAGCAGTTCTGTCAATGATCAAAAGTCGTTGTACATGATTTGGAACGTCAATTTCCGCAGGCATAAGCCTAGACATACTTACGTTTTTTGTACATGATCCAAATGTAGTGATGAATCCTAAGAGTAGGATTAGGACAAAATATGATTTGATTTTTACCATAATGCTTTAGAAATACCTTCAAAAATAGAAAAGCCACTGACACGCAGCAGCTTTTATTTCATTTATTTTATGAATTCTTTCTTATAATATTTCCACTGTCATCCCATGCAGCTAATTCGCCTCGTTCCTCAGGTCTGAGATAGATATCCTTGTATTTTTCTGGCAATTCAAAACCATGCTTTTTCATAATCTCTATTGGTACGCCATCCCATACATTTGGTGTGTTTCCCACATATCCCAAATATTTAAATCCTTCCTCTGTGGTAAAATAACCTGTTGAAGTGAGGTTTCTTAGCATATTGAAGAACTTGACTCCACCTTCCATTTCTGGTTTCGCTTTTTCTGGCCATGCAATTTCATCAATTACTTTTAATTGTTCATCAAATCTTAAAGAGAGAAAAATTTCACCAAAAGTGTCTTCACTATAGTGGTCTAACCACATCAAGCCGCCTCGCATGGGAGTTTGATATCCAGGGTAATCTTTCATCATAAACTCAATGAAATCTACCACACCTACCTCTGTAGCGGCTGGAGATTCTGTGTCTGCAGGCATGATAATATCAACCAACACTTCCAGTTTCTTTTTCTCTTCTTCGGTCAAAAAGGCTTCTGAAAGCAATTTTTGGTCGATCAGTTTTTCTTCCTCTGTTCTACCTCCTTGAATTCCTCCAGAGATTTGAGGGGAGTAGGTGAGTTGCTTTTCTTCAGGACTGCAATTGGTCAACAAGAAGCCTGATGCCAAGGCTCCAGTGAATAGTAGTTTGAGGTTTTCTCTTCTGTTCATGGTCTTGGATTTAGATATTTTTCTTTTTCAATTCTGACACAATATAATCTGAAGTTCTCCAGCTTAATGCTAGGATTGTCCATGTAGGATTTTTATCAGCTTGAGAAACAAAAGGTCCAGCATCTACCACGAACAAATTACCGCAATCATGTGCTTGGCAGTTGCTATTCAAAACAGAAGTCGCTGGATCATTTCCCATCCTTGTGGTTCCTACTTCATGAATAATTCTACCAGGTGTAGCTAAACCATATTTGGACTCTGGTCCAGGCTTGTTGCCCAAAAGTACAGCACCTGCATTTGTCAGAATCTCCTCAAAAGTATCGTGCATGTGTTTTGCTTGTTTGATTTCATGATCAGTCCATTGATAATGGAATTTCAAAACTGGGATACCATATTTATCCACCACATTTGAATCTATTTCGCAATAATTACTGTATTGTGGAATACTTTCACCTCTTCCAGACATTCCAAGAGTAGAGCCTTGAATTCTTCGAATGTCTTTTTTTAATCCTTCTCCATACCCTCCATTTGGACTAGGAGAACCAAATTCGTCTTTAATATATTTTCTCATGGTATCCATAGAAAAGCCCACTCCATAGGACGGCATGCCCATTCCTCCCCAATATTCGATGTGATATCCTCTAGCAAAATCAAGTTTTTTATTGTCTAACCACCAAGGAGTGTAAACATGCATTCCTCCAACACCATCTTCATTATATCTTTCTCTGTCAATCAGGTCTGGTAAAATCCCCATACGGTCAGCCCCGGTTGAATCATGGAGGTATCTACCTACCATCCCACTACTGTTTCCAATACCATCCGGATGAGTTTTTGATTTGGAGTTGAGCATGATTCGAGCTGATTCGCATGCTGACGCTCCTAGTACTACTACTCTAGCTTTGAGTTTGTATTCTTTCATGTCCAATTTGCTTATGAAAGAAACACCAGTAGCTTTGCCAGAATCATCAGTGGTTACTTTACGAACCATAGAGTTGGTATAAAGATCGACCTTCCCTTTTTTCATTGCAGGGTGCAAAAGACACGTTCCTGATGAAAAATCGGCATAAGCTTGACAGGCTCTGTTGCATTGGGCGCAGAAAAAACAAACTCCTCTTTCTTTATTTACAGGTTTTGTGAGGATGGAGAGTCTGGATGGAATTACTGGAATACTAGCCTTTTTGGCTCCTTTCATCATAAAAAGTTCATGCAAGCGAGGCTTGGGAGGGGGAAGAAAAAAACCGTCAGGTTCATTGTATATCCCTTCTTTTGAACCAAAAACACCGATAAATTTATCTACTTTGTCATAATATGGTTTGAGATCATCGTAGCCAATTGGCCAATCATGACCTAAGCCATCAATACTGGCTCTTTTAAAATCATTTGGACCAAACCGCAAAGAAATTCTTCCCCAGTGATTGGTACGTCCTCCAACCATTCTAGATCTAAACCAATCGAAATTAGTGTCTTTTCCCCTTGTGTAGGGTTCTCCTTCTATATCCCATCCACCAATTGCTGCATCAAAATCTCCAAAAGGTCTTATTCTTGTGCCACTTCCTCTTCTTGGAGATTCCCAAGGATATCGCATTTGTGTGCGATCCTCTTCTTTGGCGGGATCAAAATCACCACCTGCTTCAATAACTGCTACTGCTAATCCAGCTTCTGATAAAATTTTAGAGGCCATGCCGCCTCCGGCTCCTGAACCCACAATAATCACATCATATGGCTCAGAAGAAGGTTTGATTTGAAAACTCATTTAAGGGTATTTAATTTTGGGTTTGGCAGGTAAGATTGTCAAAAAAAATGAAAAACGAAAATGGTCGAGAAAATGTCAATTATTAATTTCAAAAATAGAACACGGAAGACTCGGATTTTGCGAATGGTCACGGATAATAAAAGCACAGATCTGCTCGACTAGTTTCATCTGCTTACCAATATCAAAAATGCAAGTTATCAAAAGCAGTCTAAGTCTGACTTGGTTTGAGTCGAAACGAAGTCTTGAACCAAAGCAAAAATACATTTTGAAACGTCATTGTACATTTTGCTTGGTGCATCGTACAATAAAAATCACTGAACAACCACTATATTAGCGTGTCATTTATCTCTCAATCATTTCTTCAATAAAGGGCCAGATATTTTCAAAAACAATTAGATGACCTTCTTCCGTTGGATGAATTCCATCGGGAAGGTTAAGGTCTGGGTTTCCTGCAACTCCTTCCAAAAGAAAAGGAATTAATTCCACATCTTCTTCTTCGGCAACTTGTGGATAAAGCTTCTGAAATTCCATTGTATAATCTTGACCCATATTAGGAGGGATTTGCATACCTGCGAGCAAAATTTTTGTTTCAGGATATTTACTTCTCACTAGCTGAATAATTGCCTTGAGATTTTTTTTGGTCTCAGATAAATCAATTCCTCTCAAACCGTCATTTCCTCCTAATTCTAAAACAAAAACTGAAGGCTTCTCCTCTAAAAACCAATCCAGCCGACTTAGACCACTTGCGGTAGTTTCGCCACTTAATCCACCGTTGATTACTCGGTATTCTAAATCAAGGCTATCAATTCGAGCCGCTACTAAACCTGGAAAAGAATCCTCTGCCTCTATGCCATAGCCTGCTGTTAAACTATTTCCAAAAAATAGAATAAGTTTTTTATCCGGTGCGGGGGATGTAGTTTCTGGTTCCGTTATTGGATTAGATATTTCTACCTTTGGAGAAGAACAAGAAAGCAAGATTAAGCCTAGGGTAATGTATAAGATGTTGAATGATGATTTCATTTTTAATACTGATTTTAAGAAAATAGAACTCACACAAAAGTACAACTTATGTTTTTAATCCTTTTATGCTTCAATTGTTTTCTGATTTACTACTAAACTTAATCCGTTCATCTTTTAAATTGTTCTTATTGTTCCAAACCTTTTGTAGGTTGCATGCTGTTATCTTCAAAATCTAAAGACTTCAAAAATTTATGAGCATCCTAAGAGTTAAAGATGTTTCCAAAACTTATCAAAGTGGAAATAGAAAATTAACAGTTCTCGACCAAGTCAATTTTGATATTCAATCAGGAGAAAGTATAGCTATAGTGGGGCCTTCAGGTTCTGGGAAAACAACCCTTTTAGGACTTTGTGCTGGGTTGGACTCTTCAAGTACAGGGTCAGTTGTGCTTAATGGAAATGCTTTTGAACAACTTACTGAAGATCAGCGTGCGGCAGTACGAAGTAGAGACGTTGGATTTATTTTTCAGAATTTCCAGTTACTTCCCACCCTTACGGCTTTGGAGAATGTAATGGTTCCATTAGAGTTAAAAAAAAGAAAAGATGCGAAAGAAAAAGCTCTTGAACTTTTGGAAAAAGTTGGTTTGAAAGATCGTGTAACTCATTATCCTACACAATTGTCTGGAGGAGAGCAGCAGAGGGTTTCGATAGCTAGAGCTTTTGCCAATGAGCCAAAGATACTTTTTGCAGATGAACCTACAGGAAACTTGGATACAGAAACGGGAGAAATGATTGAGGATTTGATTTTTAATATGAATAAAGAAAAAGGGACAACTTTGATTTTGGTCACTCACGATCCGGAGTTAGCAAAAAGAACCGATAGAATAATCAATATTAAAGGTGGTAAAATTCAGGAGGATGTTCATGGGTAATTTAGTTTGGGTTTTTAAAATGGCCTTTCGGGATTTTCGGAAGAATTTCTCTCGACTTCTGCTTTTTGTTTCTTCCATGGTTATTGGGATAGCGGCTTTGGTGGGGATCAGTTCTTTTGGGGATAACCTAAAAAATGATATTGAAAAACAATCAAAAGAGTTGGTTGGAGCTGACTTGGTATTAGATAATAGCAAGCCCCTAGAAATTCAACCGACTGATTCAATAGCTATCGAACAAGCGGATGAAATTAATTTTGCTAGTATGGTGGCGTTTCCCGCAACTGAAGAAAGTAGATTGACTCAGGTAAGAGTTTTAGAAGGTGATTTCCCCTTTTATGGTAAGTTAGAAACTGTCCCTGCAGAAGCAGAGGCGACTTTTAGGGCAGGAGGAAGAAAAGCTTTAGTCGAGAAAATTTTGATGGCTCAATTTGATGCTGTCGTTGGTGATAGCATTAAGGTTGGTAATGTAACTTTTGTAATCGAAGGTGAATTACAAAAAGTTCCTGGACAGACAGGAATCACAGCAACAGTTGCTCCTGCCGTTTATATTCCGATGGCTTATGCAGAAGAAACAGGTTTAATTCAATTTGGAAGTAGGTTACAATATATTAGATATTACAAATTGGCTGATGATGTCAATCCAGATGAATTAGTAAAGAAGTATGAAGCACAATGGGATGAAGAAAGAGTAGATGCTGATACAGTTGAAGACAAAAGAAGACAAACCGGTCGTTCATTTGATAACTTGACTAATTTTTTGAGTTTAGTAGCATTTATTGCTCTTTTACTAGGTTGTGTTGGTGTAGCTAGTGCTGTAAATGTATTTGTAAAGGAAAAATTAGCATCCGTTGCTGTATTAAGATGTTTGGGCGTATCCGCCTGGGATGCCATGAAAATTTATCTTTTTCAAATTTTATTGATGGGACTGGCTGGATCTATTCTAGGAGCTTTATTAGGTACGATATTACAATTTGTACTGCCCGCAATATTCAAAGATTTCCTTCCAGTAGAAGTGAGTATGGCAGTTTCTTGGTCTAGTGTCGGTTTCGGTGTTCTTACTGGTTTGATTGTAGCATTTTTATTTGCGTTACTTCCTTTGTTAAAAATGCGAAAAGTATCTCCTATGTCCACATTGAGGCCAGAATCTGGAGATAATACACTAAAGAATGATCCATTGAGATGGGGTGTGATAGCAGGAATATTGTTGTTTATATTTGGCTTTAGTTTCTTCCTCTTAGATGGTTGGAAGACTGCTCTTGGATTTACTGCATTTGTTGTATTTTCATTTGCAGCCCTTTGGGGAGTGGCTTTGGGAATCATGTGGATGATCAAAAGATTTCTTCCAATAAGCCTTGCCTATACTATCAGGCAAGCTTTAGCAAATTTATACAGGCCAAACAATCAGACTATTTCTTTGATTGCGACTATAGGGCTAGGGACTGCAATGATTAGCACGCTTTTTTTTATTCAAGGTCAGCTACTTGATGAAGCTAAATTTGCAGATAAAGAAGATCAACCAAACATGTTGCTTTTTGACATTCAAGATTTCCAAGTAGATGCTGTGGTGTCAAGTGTGAAAGCCAGAAATTTACCTATTTTACAGCAAGTACCTATTGTTACGATGGGATTAGAGTCGATAAATGGATTGACCAAAAAGGGAAATGACACGCTGCCTGATGAAGAAAGAAGATCTAGAGGACTTTATAATCGGGAATTTAGAGTGACTTATAGAGATACACTCATTTCCTCGGAGAGATTGATAAAAGGTAAATTAAGAAAAGTTGAGAATCCAACAGATTCAATATTTGTGTCTTTTGATCAAGGTTATGCCTTAAGAACAGGCTTGAGTCTTGGAGATGAAATTATCTTCAATGTGCAAGGAAGACCGATAAAGACCTATGTTGGAAGTTTTAGAGATGTGAAATTTAATCAGGTTTCTACTAACTTCCTCGTATTATTTCCGGAAGGTGTTCTAAATAATGCACCTAAGTTTCATGTGGTGATTACCAAAACAAAAAATGATCGACAATCTGCTGATGTTCAAGCTGAAATTGTTAGAAAATATCCTAATATATCGGTTATAAATCTGGGAGCTATCGTCGAAACACTTGAAGAAATACTTGGTAAAATCAGCTTTGTGATTCAATTTATGGCGTTTTTTAGTATTGCTACAGGGATCTTGGTTTTGATCAGTTCATTGATCATAAGCAAATATCAGAGGATGAGAGAAAGCATTTTGCTTCGTACGCTTGGTGCTGATAGTGCAGTTGTTGGAAAGATCAATACACTGGAATATTTCTTCTTGGGTTCATTGGCTTCTTTAAGTGGAATTATTTTGTCTTTTCTAGCCACATATCTTTTGAGTGAATTTGTATTCGAACTGCCTTTTCGAGGGGCTTATTACGAGGCATTTATCGTGTATGTTAGCATCACAGTTTTGACAATACTTTTGGGATGGCTCAATGGTAGAAAGATAATAAAAAAGGCTCCAATGGAAATATTGAGAGGATAAAGCTTGGAATTCTAATGAAATAGTTTTTTTTTTGAGTCTTATTTTAAAAATTACAATAAAAATTATGATTAAAAAAATAGCGCTCTTTGTCTTTTTTGCTTTGGTAATTAGTTGTTCCTGTGTATATGCTCAAAGTGCACTTCGTCCAACTTTTGCGGGAATCTATCATAGTGGCTTGGTTGGTCAAGTTGGAATTGGTACGGATATAGAAAAGAAACATTTTGGTGAACTTCGTTTTGGAGCTACCGATGTGCTTGAAGCAAGTTTTGGAATAGAAGGACATTTCAATAGAAACATTCATCAAAGTGACTGGTTTAATTTTCATGCAGGTTTGATGTTAGGGGTATATTTCTATGATGAAGCCCGTATTGGAATACCTTTGGGATTTACCATTAAACCAATTGAAAACCACAGAAACTTTGCGATCTTGATGGAAGCAACGCCTAATGTGTTTACAATGAGTTCTTATTTTAATCTACGTGCCAATTTAGGCATTCGATATACATTCAGAAGTAGGGATTAATTTGTGATTTCGTTTTGTTTGAAAAATGCGATCTTTGGCCTTACACGCAATTCGAAATAGATGAAATATTACCTAATTTCAGGGGAAAGATCCGGAGATCTTCATGCTTCAAATTTGATCAAGTCTTTGAATATGCTAGACCCAAATGCCCATTTCAGAGGTATGGGAGGAGATTATTCAAAAGCTCAAGGTCAGCATCTTCATGTACATTATGATGAAGTGGCTGTAATGGGATTTTTGGAGGTGGTTCTTGGTTTTAGGAAAGTTCTGAAATATCTATCTCTTGTAAAAAAGGACATTCTTGCATACAATCCTGATGTTTTGATTTTGGTTGATTATGGAGGTTTCAACATGAAAATCGCCAAATTTGCTAAAGGACACGATATCAAAGTTCATTATTACATTCCCCCAAAAGTTTGGGCATGGAATCAAAAGCGTGCACTAAAACTCAAAGCATTTACAGATCAGATTTATTGCATCCTTCCCTTCGAGACCGATTTTTTCAAGAAGTTTGAGATGCAAACGCATTATGTAGGAAATCCTCTACTTGATGAGCTTAAGGCCTTTGAGCCCCATTCATTTTTTCATCAAAAAAACGAATTAAGCTATCAACCTATCATTGCATTACTTCCGGGGAGTAGAAAGCAGGAGGTTCAGAATATGCTCAATGTTTTAATCGATGTTGTAGATAAGTTTCCAAGCGCTCAATTCATTATTGCAGGAGTCAAAAATCTTTCTGAAGAACTTTATCAACCTGCAATCAAAGCTGGAATTAAGGTGATTTATGACCAAACTTATGATCTCCTTCACCATGCTAATGCTGCCATTGTAACTTCAGGAACGGCAACTTTGGAGACTGCTTTGTTGCGCGTGCCTCAGGTAGTCGTTTATAAGACTAGCGGATTGAGTTATGCGATTGCGAAAAATCTGATTCGTGTTCCTTTCATTTCTTTAGTCAATTTAATTGCTGACAAAGAAGTGGTGAAGGAATTAGTTCAAAATGATTTCAGTGTTTCCAAAGTTTCAGAAGAATTGAATAAGATTTTATCGAATACTGTATATCGGGGAATGATGCTTCAGGGATATGATGAAATCAAAGAAAAAATCGGTGAACATCGCGCCTCAGATACGACAGCCCAATTAATTTGGGAAAGTTTAAATAAGTCCTAAAAGTAAAAAAGTCAGACTGGAAAGTCTGACTTTTTTGATATTATGCAACTTGCAATTTTTTAAATTTCGATTTATCAAACTGTTCATGTGCATATTTTGCATCGATGGTCAGTTCTTTTGTGTTGTTTGAAGGCATTTCGTACATGGCATCTGTAATAATTGCCTCGCAAATAGATCTCAATCCACGAGCTCCTAGATTGTATTCCATTGCTTTTTCGACAATGTAGTCGATTCCACTTTCTTCGAAAATCAAACTAACACCCTCCATATCCATTAATTTTTGATATTGTTTAGTGAGAGCATTTTTTGGTTCAGTTAAGATACTTTTTAAGGCTACTTTATCCAAAGGATCTAAGTGAGTAACTACTGGCAATCTACCTATCAACTCAGGAATCAAACCAAATGATTTCAAATCCTGGGCAGTAACATATTGCAATAAGTTATCTCTATCAGCGTGGGCTTTATCTTCAGCTTTTCCAAAACCTAAAGGCTGAGTATTCAGTCTTCTAGCAATGTGTCTGCTAATTCCATCAAAAGCTCCTCCGCAAATGAACAGAATGTTTTCTGTATTTACAGCGATCATTTTTTGGTCAGGATGTTTTCTACCTCCTTGTGGCGGTACATTGACAACAGTTCCCTCAAGTAACTTAAGTAAAGCTTGCTGAACACCTTCCCCGCTTACATCTCTGGTGATAGATGGATTGTCTGACTTTCTAGCAATTTTATCAAGTTCATCAATGTACACGATGCCTTTTTCAGCTGCTTCTACATTATAATCAGCAGCTTGGAGAAGTCTGGTTAGGATGCTTTCCACATCTTCCCCTACATATCCCGCTTCAGTCAATACAGTTGCATCAGCAATACAAAAAGGAACTTCTAAAACTTTAGCGAGTGTTTTAGCTAAGTAAGTTTTTCCTGTTCCCGTTTCTCCTACCATGATGATGTTAGATTTTTCAATCTTGATATCATCATCGTTGGTTTTTTGCTGAAGCCTTTTGTAATGATTATAAACAGCTACTGTCAAAACCTTTTTGGCTTCAAATTGCCCAATGACATATTCATTGAGGAATTCGGTAAGCTCTTTTGGTTTTTTTAGTTTGAATTTATGGTTTTTATCGGGCTTTTTTGTCTTCTCCTCTTCACCAAGGATCTGATAGGCCTGATCTATACAGAAATTGCAAATGTGAGCAGAAATGCCCGACACCATCAGATCTACATCTTTTTTATTTCTTCCACAAAAGGAGCATGTAACTTGAGCCATTATTTTGCTTTTCTAATCAATACTTCATCAATTAAGCCATATTCTTTGGCTTCCGGCGCTTTCATCCAGTAATCTCTATCTGAGTCTTTTTCTATTTCTTCAAATGTTTTGCCTGAATGTTGCGCTAGGATTTCATAGAGTTCCTGCTTCATGCTTAGGATTAATTTCAAGGAAATTTCCATGTCTTTTGATTGACCTTGCATCCCGCCAGAAGGCTGATGAATCATCACTCTGGAATGCTGAAGTGCAGATCTTTTGTCTTTCGCTCCACCTGCAAGTAAAACTGCCCCCATAGAAGCTGCTATTCCTGTGCAGATTGTCGCAACATCAGGATTGATATATTGCATAGTGTCATAAATCCCCAATCCTGCAGTAACAGACCCTCCTGGACTATTAACATAAAGCAATACGTCTTTTTTTGGATCAGTTGACTCCAAGAAAAGTAATTGTGCTGTAATGATGTTTGCAATAAAGTCATCCACCTGTGTTCCTAAGAAGATGATTCTATCCATGATTAATCTTGAAAATACATCGATCTCTCTGAAGTTAGTTGGTCTTTCTTCAATCACTGAGCGTGTCATTCCATTAATAAAGGTATCATACTGATCAAATGCATTGCCGCTAATGCCTTGATTGTGAACCGCAAATTTTCTGAATTCGTCTTTATTGAACATGTTATTATTTTTTAGTCGTTTACAAAAATAAAAAAAGCCCTTAAAGAAGAACTTTTTGATAACGATTTTGTTTGAAGATTAGTTTTCTAAAAGCTCTTTGAACTTTTCGATTGTGATGACCTCTTCGGTTAAATCTATATTTTCCTTGACGAAAGCTAGGACTTTTTCATTCTGAACTGAAGTCATCATTTGCATATAATTTTGACCTTCGTTTCCTTGAAGATAATTATCAACAAACATGTCCATGCTATCTTCCAATTGAGCTCCAAGTCCTGAAGATGCGAATTGCTCGCGAACCATCTCTTTGGTTTTTTCTATGACATCAGCATGTTCTGCTTTGATGTCATTATCTTTTGCGATTTCATTGGAGATGATTGTCCAAGTTAATTGCTTCGCAAAGATTGGGTATTCTTGGTCTACTTGCTCTTGAGTAACTTTTCCTTCATTAGCTTTGAACAACCACTCTTTCAAAAATGCTTCAGGAAGATCAATCTTAGCTTTAGATACTAAAGCTTCTTTGATTTTTTCATCGCTGTAGACTTTGATTTCTTTATTGTAATTGTCAGCCATGATTGCATTTACTTTTTCCATAAATGCTTCTTCTGATTCTACTTGGTTTGGACCAAATACTTTATCGAAGAATTCTTGATTCAATTCAGCTAACTCAGTTCTATTGATATTTTGAACTACAAAAGTGAATTTTCCTGCTAATTTCTCAACTTCAGACTCTTCGATTCCAACGGTCTCTGCCAAATCTTCTTTGATAGCTTTTGAAGGATCAAATTCGATGATATCACCTTTCTTCAAACCGATAAATTTTTTGAGAGACCTGCCATCCACTTTAGATAATGGAAGTGAAAATGTTTTTTCAAAAGATCCATCTACAGCTTTGATGTCCCCGTAAAGGAAGTCACCTTCTTGACTTTCTTCAGGATTTGTCATTTTACCATATTGGCTTCTCAAGTTTTCTACTGCATCGTTGATAGTTGCCTTGTCTACTTCTACAGAGTAGCTAGTCGCATTTGTTTTTTTATCTATTGCAACTTTTACATCTTCAACAAATCCGATTTTATACTCAAAATCAAATTCTTTTTGATTGTTCCAATCTATTTTATCAGCATCTTCGATAACTGGAAGAGGATCCCCCAGTATTCTAAAAGTTTGAGCTTTCAGGTAATCATTTAAAGATGTTGATAAAATACTATTGATTTCATCTACCAATACAGAAGTTCCATAAAGTTTTTTCACCATTGTGATTGGTGCTTTTCCTGGTCTAAAGCCTTTAATATTGGCTTTCCTTGCGTATTCTTTAACTTTAGCATCAACCTTTGGTTGATAATCTGTTTCGTTTAGTTTAATTTTAACTGAAGCTTGATTTGCTGAATGCTTGTCTAATGTGATTTCCAAGGTATTATTGATTTTGATTTGTCTTTAACTAAAAACCCTCAATCTCTTTTCTTCATTCGAATCGCTTTTAGCTTTTTCGAAATCGGAACCGTGATTGAGGGTTTGAAAACGTGCGGATAGAGGGACTCGAACCCCCATGCCTTACGGCGCTAGATCCTAAGTCTAGTGCGTCTACCAATTTCGCCACATCCGCTTATCTAATGTGGACGCAAAGGTAATCATGAATTCCAAACTTGCAAAAGTTGATTAGAAAAAAGTTGAAAAAATTTTGATTAAAATATTGGACAGCGTTTTAAATTAAATACAGAATTGTTTTTACCTTCGAATATATGATACAAGTAGATCTGGAAGAAGAAAGAAAAGAGATCCTAAAGCGTTACAGAAAGTTGTTGAAGCTTGCGAAACCTTTGTTGAAAGACAGCGATGCGAAGGTTATAAAAAAGGCTTTCAATGTGTCAAATGAGGCTCATAAAGAGATGAGAAGGAAGTCTGGAGAGCCTTACATTTACCATCCATTAGAAGTCGCGCTTGTCTGTGTAGAGGAAATCGGTTTAGGGCCTACTAGTATTGTTGCAGCACTTTTACATGATGTAGTAGAAGATACTGATTGGGAATTAGAAGATATCGAAAGAGAATTTGGTCACAAAGTCATGCAAATTATCGACGGCCTGACCAAAATTTCAGGTGTTTTTGACTATGGATCTTCTCAACAAGCAGAAAATTTTCGAAAAATGTTGTTGACTCTTTCTGATGATGTAAGGGTGATTCTTATCAAAATTGCAGATAGATTAAATAACATGAGAACTTTGAGTAGTATGCCTAGGCACAAGCAACTCAAAATCGCCTCTGAAACCATGTATTTGTATGCGCCTTTGGCACATAGACTAGGGCTCTATACCATTAAATCTGAACTAGAAGATTTATATCTGAAATATACAGATACTGACACTTATAATTTTATTGTCGAAAAAATCAATGAAACAAGACTATCTAGAAATAAATTTATCAAAAGTTTTATTGCTCCTCTAGAAGAAGAGTTGACCGAACAAGGTTTCAATTTTACCATAAAAGGAAGACCTAAATCTGTCTACTCTATCTACAACAAGATGAAAAAACAGAATATTCCTTTTGAAGAAGTTTATGATCTTTTTGCTGTACGGATTATCGTAAATACAGAAGAGGATAATGAAAAGGCAGATTGCTGGCAAGTTTACTCAGTAGTTACAGATTTTTATAGGCCAAACCCTGATCGATTAAGAGACTGGATAAGTACTCCTAGATCAAACGGATATGAATCTTTGCACACCACAGTTATGAGTAATACAGGTCAATGGGTGGAAGTTCAGATCCGAAGTCAGCGTATGGATGATATAGCAGAAAGAGGATACGCAGCGCATTGGAAGTACAAGGATAGAGCAGCAGCAGCGACTAAAGCATCTACAGGGCTAGACGACTGGATTACTCAAGTAAGGACTTTGTTGGAGTCGAATGATGGTTCCGCTATTGAGTTTATGGACGATTTCAGGGGGAATTTATTCCACGACGAAGTTTTCGTCTTTACTCCAAAAGGAGATTTGAAAGTAATGCCAATTGGTGCTACAGCACTGGACTTTGCCTTTGAAATTCACACGGAAGTGGGTGCGAAATGTATCGGAGCAAAAGTCAATCAGAAGCTTGTATCGATCAACCATAAATTAAAAAATGGTGATCAGGTAGAAATACTCACGTCCAGCAAGCAGAAACCAACGGAAGATTGGCTTAACCAAGTCGTAACTTCAAGAGCGAAAGCCAAGATCAAAGATGCGCTCAGAGAAGAGAAAAAGTCTTCGATTTTGGATGGGAGAGAAATTGTTCAACGCAAGCTGAAGCAGATGAAGCTGGATTTTAATTCTGAGACAGTAGAACAACTTCGCGCTTATTTCGAGACAAAAACAGCCAATGAATTTTATTATAAGGTAGGTAAGGGGATCATTGAATCGACTTCAATCAAAGGATTTAAGGATTTTAAAGAAGAAAAAAGGCAAAAAGGAAAGGCTTCTTTTGAAGTTGTAAAAGACGAATCCAGCTTCACCAAAGAGATCAAAAATCTTAAAGGTCCTGATCACGATCAATTGTTGATTGGGGAAGACATGGATTTGGTGGACTATGTTCTCGCCAAATGTTGTAATCCAATACCAGGAGATGATGTTTTTGGTTTTGTAACTATCAATGAAGGAATCAAAATCCATAGGACCTCTTGTCCCAATGCTTTAGAACTTTTGTCAAATCATGGTAATAGAGTGATAAAGGCTAAATGGACTAGTCAGCAAGAAATTGCATTCTTGGCAGGATTAAGAATCGTAGGAACAGATCGTGTAGGACTGATCAATGATGTGACCAAGGTGATTTCAAACGAACTCAAAGTAAATATGCGCTCCATTACAGTTGATTCTGATGCAGGGATTTTTGAAGGAACTATCAAACTGTATGTTCACAGTACCCAGCATTTAGAAAAACTGATGGACAACTTAGCTCAGGTAGAGGGAATAATCAAAATTACCCGTTTTGACTATTAATACTTTGCTGCAGATTTTGATTTAGTTTATTTGAATCATTTCTAAATAAGAACAGTTATATTTGAAACAAAAAGATTAAAAATGGCCCTGAATGAAACTCTATTTGAAGAGGTAAAGAAAATATTTACAGCCTACCTAGAAAATAAAAAACTTAGAAAAACACCTGAACGCTATGCAATCCTAGAAGAGATTTATGGTCGTGGAGGTCATTTTGATGTAGAATCACTTTACATCAGTATGAAAAACAAAAATTATCGAGTAAGCCGAGCCACTGTTTACAATACCTTGGATTTATTGGTCGAATGCGATTTGGTTACTAAACATCAGTTTGGGAAAAATCTTGCTCAATACGAAAAATCTTACGGTTATAAGCAACACGATCATTTGATTTGCGTTGACTGCAATCAAGTTAAAGAATTTTGTGATCCTAGAATTCAGAATATACAGAATACAGTTGGGGAAATTCTTGATTTCAAAGTGCTGCATCATTCCTTGATTCTTTACGGAAACTGTACAAACGAAAAATGCGAAAATAGACCTAAAATATGAAGCTGACTTATCAACTAGAGAAAAATGAAAAAGTGCAATTTTTACATATTCAAGGAGACTTAATCGGTGATGATGTTGGTCCTAAATTGGTCGAAACTGTGACCAATGCTGTAAATGATAATATGAAACATTTCGTGATAGACTTGAAAGAAGTTAGGTATATTTCTTCAAGTGGAATTGGCGTCTTGATCACCATGTTGACGAAAATGAGAAATTCAGGTGGTGAAGTCTACCTCACATCGCCTTCGGAACATGTCAAAAAATTGTTGATTATCACGAAGTTGAATAATATTTTTACTGTTTTTGACACACTTGACGAAGCAAAAGAAAAATTGGCTTGATTGATAAAATCATATTGGAAGTAGTATCTAAATGTAGAAAAACTTTTAGGTGCTACTTTTTATTTTATCGAATTTAGTGGACTAGCTTAATAATAAATACTTCTAATTCCTTGCAATTTTTTAACCTTATTCCAAACTTCGCTGCTCAAAAAGAAATAGAAAATCAGACTAAATTAAACCAAATGAAAATGGATGTGCTTTTGGGCCTACAATGGGGCGACGAAGGAAAAGGTAAAGTTGTAGATGTACTTGCTCCCCAATATGATGTAGTTGCCAGATTTCAAGGAGGGCCTAATGCAGGTCATACATTGGAATTTGATGGAATAAAGCATGTTTTACACCAGATTCCTTCTGGTATTTTTAGATCTAATTTGACAAATATTATTGGGAATGGGGTAGTACTTGATCCGGTAGTATTGAGAAAAGAGATTGAAGGATTGAAGAAATTCAATATTGATTTTAATAAGAATCTTTTCATTTCTAAAAAGGCAACAATCATTATCCCAACTCACAAGCTCCTTGACGCAGCTTACGAAAAGTCTAAGGGAGATAAGAAAATCGGTTCCACGCTTAAAGGAATCGGTCCAACTTATCAAGATAAAATTGGTAGAGTAGCCCTTCGTGTTGGAGATATTTTAGCAGAAGATTTTGAAGATAAATACAATGCTTTAGTCGAAAGACACAAAACCACACTTTCTTTCTATAATTTTCCACTTGAAGAATTATCAGAGTTAGAAAAAATATTTTTTGATTCAGTTGAGTTTTTTAAGACTTTGAATCTTGTGGATAGTGAATACCAAGTCAATGACCATCTTGTGAAAGGAGATAAAATACTTGCTGAAGGTGCACAAGGCTCCTTATTGGATATAGATTTTGGTAGCTATCCATTTGTCACAAGCAGTAGCACAATGACAGCTGGTGCATGCACAGGTTTGGGTGTCTCTCCATCTAAAATTGGTGAAGTTTATGGGATTTTCAAAGCATATTGTACAAGAGTCGGAAGTGGACCTTTTCCTACAGAATTATTTGATCAAGATGGAGAGGACATGCGAAAAGAAGGTAATGAATTTGGTTCCACAACAGGAAGGCCAAGACGCTGTGGATGGATTGATCTACCTGCTTTGAAATATTCCATTATGATCAATGGTGTCACGCAACTTTTTATGATGAAAGGTGATGTTTTGAATATTTTCAAGGAAATCAAGATTTGTACACATTATGAACTTCCTGATGGCACAAGAGTCGATAGATTGACTTACGATCACAACGATCAAAATGTAAAGCCTATTTATAAAACAGTTAAAGGCTGGAATCAATCTTTGCAGGGTGTGACGAATTATGAAGATTTTCCTCAAGAATTGAAAGATTATGTTTCGACTCTTGAAGAAGAACTGCAGGTTCCAATCAAAATGGTCTCCATTGGTCCTGATAGAAATCAGACAATCTTAAGATAAATTTTAGATTAATAATTAAAGGCTTTTGAAATTCTCAGAAGCCTTTTTTTATTTTTTGAACTGTATTGACTACATTACGAGCTGTTCGATAGTCAATATTTCAAGTAAGCCAGATGGCAAATCAATTTAAATCCATTTTTTTAATACTGTTTTTATATTCTTTTTTAATAGTCAGTAGCTCAGTTTCCATTGCTCAAGTTGGGTTTCCTTATTGCGAAAACTTCGCAGGAGGAAGTACACAATCTTCTACTGTTTTTGGTGGAAGCGCTATTCTTACTTCTGGAGTTTTACAGTTGACTAGTAATCAAAATGATCAAAGTGGCTTTGTTTACATTGACATTCCATTTTCATCCACTTTTGGAATAAAGGCATCTTTTGAATATTTCTGTTACGGTGGGACTGGAGCGGATGGCTTGACGGCTTTTCTATTCGATGGAACTGTTACTAATTTTAATCCTGGCGGTTTTGGGGGATCACTAGGATATGCAAGAAGAAATAATGAACCCGGGTTATCTGGAGCTTATCTTGGGATTGGGTTTGATACCTTTGGTAATTTTGGGAACAACACAGAGTCAAGAATTGGCGGATTTCCCGGCATTGAAAGTGGTTTTCACCCCAATTCAATTGTTGTTAGAGGACCAGGTCAGGGTATTTCTGGGTATCAATTTATTGTGGGTAAAAAAGTAAATGAAGGAGGTGTTTTTGGTTTGCCTATTAATCAAAGATTCCCTTTGAGCTCAGGTGGTCAAGGAACCAATAGGGTTACAGATCCACAGAATTCTGGCTTTAGACAGGTTTTTCTAAATCTAGAACCGAACCCAAATGATGTTGGCTATCTACTGACTGTAGAAATGTTAGTCACTACAGAAGCTGGGAATCCTAGAATGGTTTCAATTTTCAACCAGGAACCTTATTCTTTTGAAGCTCCTGATCAATTAAAAATTGGATTTGCGGCTTCAACTGGTGGGGAAAATAATTTTCATGAAATCAGAAATGTAATTGTAGAAGTTTCAAATGATGAGGGATTACTTGATCCAGTTGGAGAAGATATTGACGGTATTGCGTCTTGTGCAGGGCAAGAAAATACATATGATTTATTTAATACAAATATTCTTCTTCCAAATGAAAATTCCTCTTTAAGATGTATTCAGTTTTTTGAATCACTAGATGATATTATTTCAGAGGGCGAAGACATTTGTAGTCAGGGGAATTGTAGACCTGAAAACCGTGAATTGATTTTACCACAAGGAGTTTTCAAAGCAGACTTAGAAGGTGGAGGATTTACTTTTTTTCCTAATTCAGAATTCATTGGGGAAACAGTTGAAGTTTTTTACACAATTACAGATAATTATGGAAAAACTTCCTCTGGGAATTCAATTAGGCTTTTGGTCCAAGAATCTCCAGCGCCAGTTTCAATAGAAAGTGAATTGCTTACAACTGGTCAAAATGAAATCAGACTTTGTGAAGGAGAATCAGTGGTTTTGGTAGCCGTTGGAGAAGAAGAGTATGTAAGATATCAATGGTTTTTTGAAGAAGAATTGATAGAAGAGTCTGTAAATTCAGAGATTCAAGTTAGTGAAGAGGGAGGCTACAGAGTAGTTGCTTTTAATTCTCAAAATTGTTCTATTGAATCTGAAATCATAAAGCTTAAAAACCCTGAATTTCCAAGTGTTCAATTGGCGACCCCCATTATTGGGTGCGAACTGGGAGTTCCTTTAGATATTAGAAGTTTTATTATTGACTATGATATTTTGAATTTTGATTACCAATTAGAAACTCCCGAAGGATTATTTCTTGAAAATGAGGAGTTAGCTGAAATAAATGATTCTGGCCTTTATCTTATTAGAATTAAAGATAAAGACCTTTTGTGCTGGTCTGATCCCATTGAGATAGAAATAAATGTCATTGAAGAGCCTCTTCTAGTTACTTTTGATTATGAAGTAGATGGGACTGGGATTAAATCAGATGCAGAAGGGGGGATTTTTATAGATGACCCAATTAGGTTTATAAGCGAATCCTCAGGAGGTGCAGTAAGTTGGTCTTGGGACTTTGGTAATGGCAATACAAGTGAAGAAGAAAATCCAGTACATGTTTTTGGTAAAAAGGGGACTTTTCAAGTAAGTCTAACAGTCAGTAATGCCATCGGCTGTGAGCGTACTTTTGAATTAAATATCGAGCTTACCCAGTCCTATCGTGTGATGTTTCCCACCGGCTTTACTCCAAATTTGCGAGAGAATAATTTTTTTAGGCCAAAGGTAAAAGGCATAGCGAAAATGGAGTTGAGTATTTTTAACATTTGGGGGAATTTAATTTTTCAAACAGATGAATTGGATACCGATGGCTGGGATGGACGCTTAAATGGGGAATTGATGCCCAGTGGTAGTTATGTTTACAAAGTGGCTATGGAATCTACGGA